>NZ_CANMAB010000124.1:0-10823 GCF_947495635.1 uncultured Virgibacillus sp.
ATTCTCTTTGAATGATATAAAGTAAACGGGAGAAAAACGGAGTAATTCTGAGATAATTTTAATTTATAGAGGGAGGGAGCATTATTAACTTTCATATTCAGCAACTTTAAAAGGAGATGATGTTAGAATGCTTTCGTATTCCAACACTTGATAATTAATCTAGAGGTCTTCTAAAAGGAAGAAACATGAAATGCAGAATCACTTTATTACGAATGTCAAAATCATCAAATAACTGCTTGACTAAACTACTCACAGCTTCTTCCGTTGCATAACCTCTTCCTGAATCTTCGAGAGAAAAAGCAGTATCCTTAAATATTGTTTATATTTCTAATGGATAATTCGCTAAAAGTAGTTTTAAATTTTTAGAACTGTTTTCCGTTCTCTTACTAAAGCTTTAGGAGATCGTTTTTTTGTTGTGATTAAATCAACCTTGCCGTCAAATTAAACCAACTGATATCTTTATGCATATTTCTGTATAACTAGCCATGAATAAGAAAACAATACATGTGAAAGTAATGAATAGGGGGTACATATGAAGTTTTCTCGATTACAAATATTTCTATTGCTAATTATGTTTATTGGTATTTCTAATCATGTTATTTTGCTACCCCATTTGTTAGAAGTTTCTAAAAGAGATGCTTGGATAGCATCGATTATTGCTTATTTTATCATCATTATTTGGGCACTTTTTCTAAGAAGAATTATAAATAAATTGAAACATAAGCATTTACAAAAATGGTTAAATGAACGTACAGGTAAACTAATTTCAACCATTATTATTATCTCCATTTCTATATATATTTTACTAATTGCAATTATAGCGTTTAATGATTTGATTAATACGGTTCAAATATATTTCCTACCGAGTACATCCATTTGGATTATAGCTATTCCTTTTATCATTATTTGTGTATGGGCAGCTTCTGCAAATTTAAAAACGATTGTGTATTCTGCTTTGTTATTACTACCCTTTGTCATAGTTTTAGGCTATTTTGTTGCTATTGCAACATTCGCTGAGAAAGATTATTCTTATCTTTTTCCTATATTTACGGAAGGAGTGGGGCCAGTAATACAAGGAATCATGATGGTGTTAGGAGCTAATGTTGATTTTATCATTCTTTTTTTACTCCAAGACCAGATGAAAAAGCAATATTCCTATTTTGGTTTGCTTAGTCTAATAGCTGTATTAACCATCCTTATTCTCGGGCCAACATTAGGCTCGATAGCCTCTTTTGGTCCTGAAGTTGCTTCACAAATGAGATTTCCTGCTTTCGAACAATGGCGGTTAGTATCCATTGGACAGCATGTGTCTCATCTAGATTATTTTGCAGTGTTTCAGTTACTAAGCGGTGTGTTTATAAGACTATCGTTATGCATTTATGTACTTTGGAATATTTGGAATAACTCATCTTCCAAATTGAAGTGGACGATTATTGGAATCATTATTATGACATTAATAGTTGTAACGATACCGGAAAATAGCGATGTTTGGATACAAAAGATTACACAGAATTATTTTTATTATGGGGCACTAATTTTTGGAGTTTACTTGACGACTATCTTAGTACTCATCGGGATCTTCTCTAATAAAGGAGAGAATACAAACTCATGACAAAATATACAACGCAACAAATAACTAAAAAATTACACAGTGGTACATTACGTATCGACCAGCTACAAGATTTCTTCTCTGTTCATGCAGATGTAGAATATATACCTCATGATGAAGCTGCAATTGGTTCTTTTTACTTCAATGGAATGGTTGATTCTGTACAATTAAATGAGTATTATAATCAAATAGTTACAGCTATTTTGAAAGACAATATTCATAAAAATAATGAAGAATTACCACCTCTTTTTGTTATCGACGGCTTTGATGACGTCATTTCGAAAATCCTATCTGGTTATTTCATTCTTTATAAAGTAGGAGAAAACGTTGTATATGCAGTAAATATTGCAAAGATCCCTCAACGTAATCCAGAAGAGTCAAACACAGAACTATCTGTAAAAGGGCCAAAAGACGGCTTTACCGAGGAAGTAAATGTTAATATCGCATTGATTCGGAAGCGTTTAAAAACAGAGCGTTTATATAATGAATCATTCGAGTTAGGATCCATTAGTAAAACAAAAACATCACTTGTTTATATACATAATAAGGCAAATATGCAGGTGATTAAAGAAGTACGTCAGCGATTAAATAATATAAAGGTAGAAAGTATTTTAAGCAGTGGTCAATTAGAACAATGGGTTTCTGATAGAACGTTCTCATTATTTCCGTTATTTGATAATATTGCACGACCAGATTTTGCTGTGGAGTGTCTCTTAAGAGGGAGATTTATCATCATTATTGATGGTTCGCCATTAATCCTGATTGGACCAATTAATTTATTTGAATTGCTAAAGTCTCCAGAGGATGTCCACTTTCCCTATCATATTGTCGCGTTTCAACGGGTGGTTAGACTGATTGGTCTGTTGTTAGCTATTTTGTTACCTGGTTTTTGGATCGCTATCGCGTCCGTTAATATTGATCTTCTCCCTTTTAACCTTTTAGCGACAGTCGTAGAGGCTAGAGGTGGTATGCCATTACCATTTATATTGGAATTCTTATTCTTGTTAGTATTATTTGAAATCCTTAGAGAAGCTGGGGTACGGATGCCAAAGCCTGTCGGCCAAACAATTGCGATCGTTGGTGGTATTATTATTGGGGATGCACTAATTCGTGCAGGACTTGCTTCTGCAACACTAATTGTTGTAATTGCACTTTCCACACTATGTACGTATACACTAGTTAATCAATCATTAATTGGAACAGTAAGTATATTACGAGTATATATGATATTAATTTCAGGTTTTTTAGGAATATACGGATTTTTACTAGGATTATTAAGTATTGTGGTCTATTTGACACGTTTAGAATCTTTTTCCTTATCGTATCTTGAACCGGTTGTTACATTAAGTTTTAAAGAATTTCTGGATGCGTTATTAATAAACCCTTTTAAACGCCGGAATAATTCAGCACAGATGCTTCAGAAACGGAGAAGATAATATGCGACAAATGGTTATCATCCCCCTTTTCTTCTTTTTAATAGTAATTACAGGCTGTAGTGATGTAAAAGAAATTCAACAAATGAATTATGCTACAGCCATTGGTGTAGATTACAAGGATGATAAATATATTGCTTATGTACAGATGGTTAGTTTAAGTAGTTTATCCAATACCGAAGGAGCTACCGCTACAGCGCCTGATGTTTATGTATCAAAAACAGCAGCGAAAACATTTAATGATGCCCTGTTTGAATTGTATAATACGGCGCAGGAAAAAATTATTTGGTCCCATGTTACAAGTATCTTGCTGGGAGAATCGGCTATTAAGCATGGATTTAAAAGCATCTTCGATGGTGTAATTCGGTATAACGAATTCCGATTAACGCCTTGGGTGTTTGCTACAAAAGAAGATATCAATGATATACTCTCTACCCAAGGGTTTTTTAATCAAGGTTCATTAGAGACTATCTTGCATAATCCTGTTGAAATATATAAACAAAATTCGTTATTTCGACCGTTTGAATTACATCATTTTGCTAGAGAAGTATATGAACCAGCTTTAACTACCTATATTCCTTCACTTGCTATCAATCATACACAATGGAAGAAAAATAATAAAGATGATGCCAAGTTAATGTATGATGGGGCATTTTTTATGAAGAATGATACATTTAAAGGATTCTTTGAATTGCAGGAATTAAAGGGATTACGTTGGATTACGCCAGAAATGGATCGTACATCCGTCTTAATATCTAATAATAAAAAGGATGATCAATTACTAGTAGTAATCGAAGATTTAAAATCCGAAGTGACAGACAGTATGAAAGCAGGCAAGCCAAGATTTGATGTGCATGTTGAAGTAGAAGGTTATGTTACGAACCAAAATAAGGACTCAACTATTATTACGAATAAAGTGATTAATACTACAAAAGATGCCATTAAGAATCAAATAAAAGCTTTATTTGAGCTAGGTAAAGAGAAAGAAACCGATTTCTTACGTTTAGAGAATCTATTATATCGCGACCAACATAAATATTGGAAGAACTTAGTTAATAAGGATTCTTTTTTTACGGAGGATGGAATATTAGATGAAATACAAGTCGATTTAGTTTTGAGACATGCTGGAGCTGGAAAAAATAATTAATTAGTAATATTAAGGAGAAAAGCTTTCACTTAACAATGCTAACTATAGCAGCATTTGCTTGATGAATGGAAAGCAAATGAGCCTGTAGAAGACTAGGGGTACTACTGGGGTATACTTCTAAAGCTAGTATCTTTTAGGTATTAGTTGCTTCTTGATTGCGTATTATATCGTATAAGGCTTTGCCATCACTAGCGTGTTTTTTGCTATATTGTATAGGAATTAGCGCAAAAAATACTGAAAAATAACCAAATTAATAACAGACTTGTGTGCCCAGTGAGATATTCACTAGTATGAGATAAATGAGCAGCAGCAGGAACCGATATTGAAGATATTTCTTCCTGTATGGACAAGGAGGTGCGTAAAGAGATTGTCAATTCTTAAGGCTTTATAATGACAAAGGCGTCTAGAAAATGGATTCTATTTACTCGAATCGATCTATATTTAAATAATTCTTTACCTCTACCAAGTATCAATACTGACCTTCCAATAAATATTCTTGCCATTGTATAATGACCAAGCTGATGAATAAAACTCACGATTAGTAATAATACAAAGAAGACCCACAACACAGTCTCAAAATCATCCCATACAAATAGTGTATCAACTCTAATTATGCTTTTTATCGTATAACCCTTTTTACTATCATTAAAGCCTTTGTTAGAAAAGTAATGCGAAAAACAGAGTGGAGTTGAATATGTGAAAAGCATAAGCTTGATTTTAAGCTTATGCTACCTCAAGTAACTTATAAATTAAAAATAGTTCCCATTAATGAATAAATAATGACGGTAGAAAATAGTACAGTCATATAAATAAGTGAAAATAAAAACATCGATTTTGCCCATTTCTCCGAATCCATTTTGTGGTAACCGATAATGCTGAGTGACAACCAAGAAAGACTTAGCAGCAGAGCTACTAACTGTAAGCCTAGACTAAGTGTACCAAGTAAGAAGCTGGTTGCTACCACGACGACTAAATAAATATTTGTTTGAATATAGGTTCTCCGAATCCCTTTAACTACCGGAAGCATAGGAACTCTTGCAGCTTGATATTCTTTATGCTTGCGAATAGCAATGGCATAAAAATGTGGCATTTGCCAGATAATGGATATGATAAACAAGCCAATAATTGCAGGGTGAGTAATATCCGGATATATAGCTGCCCAACCGATCAGCGGCGGCATCGCACCTGAAATACTACCAATTTCGGTGTTGTAAACAGTTCTACGCTTACTCCACATTGTATAGGGTACTGCATAAAAGAATAAGCCTAAAAAGCCCAGTACTCCTGCCAGTGGTGTTGCTAGTACAAGGGTGAATATGCCAACCAAAGACATCAAAATTCCAAGACATAAAACATAGGTTGGTTTAATTCTTCCAGTTACTGTTGGCCTATTTTTGGTCCTTTCCATGATTTCATCAATGTCTCGATCATACAAGTTATTAAAAGCACCAGCTGCACCAATAACGAGGCTCGTTCCAACAAAAGCAAATAGAATTTCGGGTAATTTTTCATAGAGGCTATATTGATAGGTATAAATAGCTAAAAATAACCCTGCAAACATTGGGATTAGATTGGATTTAATAATGCCGGTCTTTACAGTCTGTGCAAGAGCATTTACTAAGGATTGATTTTCATGCATTTGATTTTCTTTTTTCTTCATGTGACCATCTCGCTTTCTTACCCTTTCATTTTAACAAATATAGTCACATAAATAGTTAAAATGTGTTTTCTTCACATAATGGACATTATTTCATACCATATATATCTACTGCCTTATTCTCAATAACAGAAGAATTATTTTGATGATAGAATATAAGCAATGACAATCATTTTACTTAGGTATTTTGAAAGTAACAGTTGTACCCATATAAGGCGTACTTTGAATATCTAAGCCTACTCCATATAATTGTTTAAATCGTCGATTAGTATTCGCTAGTCCAATCCCACGTCCGCTTCCATAAACCCATTCATCACTTAGAATTTGCTTTACTTTTTGTTGATCCATTCCGACACCATCATCGATGATGGTAATACTATAATAAGTGTTATGTTCTACTATTTGAATACGAATTGTACCGCCCTCTACTTGCTTTAGGATACCATGTCTAACAGCATTCTCTACGATTGGCTGGATGGATAGCGGAGGAATTTGTATTGGAATGTTATCTTTGATCTCCCAGGAAACATGTAGTCTATCTCCAAAGCGTTCCTTTTCAATAAATAAATACGAGCGTGCTAAATCAAGTTCATCCTCAAGAGGAATAAGCGCATTTTTATTCGTCATATCAAAGCTTCTTCGCAAGTAATTACTAAATTCTTCAAGCAGTTTTATCATTCTCTTCGTATCAATCTCAGCTAAGGAAGCAATTGTATTCAGTGTGTTAAATAAAAAGTGTGGTTGTATTTGTGCTTGAAGCCAAGCAGCTTCCATCCGAAGTTGTGCATGGACGGATGCTTTTAGACTTGTTAAAACATCAACACGAGCTTTTAACTCTAAGGCATCTATTGGTTTTGCAACATAATCATTAGCACCTGATTGAAATCCAGTATAAATATCTTCTAATTGATTCCGTGCTGTTAACAGCAAAATAGGTAGCTCCGAAATGGAGAATTGCTTTCGGATAATCTTGGTTAATTCATAGCCAGACATCGTTGGCATCATTACATCTGCGATAATTAAATCCAATTCTCTTGAATGGATATGTAATAATGCTTCTTTACCGCTAGTGGCAGTAATCATGTCATAATATGGACTAAGTACGTTGTGTAAAATACGTAAATTAATCGGGTCATCATCGACCATAAGTATACGTGCTTGGTTTCTATTTTCTCTTGTAGCGGATACCTCCGTCTCTGCCTCATCTATTGGATAAAAGTTATGAACATGTTCATCAGTAGCTGGTACTATCTTATTTTCCTCTACATTTGTTGCGTTGTCTGCTATTGGGAGTGTAAAAGAGAATGTAGAACCCTTACCAATAACTGATTGAACAGACATGGTCCCACCATGTAATTCTACTAATTGTTTACAAACACTGAGTCCCAAACCAATTCCGCCGTTATCTTTCATATTTCCTTGGTTATATGGCTTGAAGATATTTTGTTGCGTCTCTTCACTTATCCCTATACCGGTATCTCTAATATGAATGGTTGCAATCTTATTTTCATAAGAGGCGTCTATCGTAACACTTCCTTCATTCGTGTATTTAACCGCATTATGAACAAGGTTAAAGATTATTTGTAGCAATCGATTTTCATCTGCATATACCTCTGGAAACGAGGGGGAAATGTTTAATCGTAATTGTAAATTTTTATTTTCTGTCATATAAGTTATCATATCAAGAATAACAGCAGCTACGGAGTGCAGGTTTACTCTTTTCTTATTTAATGTAATATATTGATCTTGTAATCGAGAGATATCAAGGATGTCGTTGAGGGTAAAGGTCATTCGTTGCCCTATTTGTATGAGTAGGTGTAAGCTTTCTTTATTTTTAGCTGATAAAGAAGCAGACCCATTACGTAAAATAGTTTGGGCAATATTAATAATTCCATGAAGCGGATTTCGTAATTCATGGGAGGTATTTGCTAGAAATTCATCTTTCTTTTTATCTGCGTTAAGCAGTTCAGCTTTTTGCTTCTCATTCAAATGAGCCATACGGATATGACGTTTGAATAAGAATAAAGCAATGGTAATGATTGAGATAAGAAAGTCGAATGGGTAATACGGCATATCAATTAAATTCATATTTACAATATTTCCCCATATTAATACATTTGATGTGTAGCTGGTTACAAATAATAGAATAAAGATGGCATCTGCCTTTCCTCTTCTGATTGTTTTAATCGTTTGTGAGAATAAGAAGTAGAAAGCAATTAGGAAAAAGATCATCATTCCAAAATTAATAAAAACAAAAAAGTCAATAGGAACTACCACTAAGCTGACAGATAGAGTGAAATAAATTACTAGAAGTGATGTAAATAAACGGCTTTTTACACGGTATAATGATTTTACAAATGCTAATAATGCCAATAACGTACTAATAAATAATATGGATAGAAGCTTTTGATACCATTCAATAGGAATTGGTAGCTCCAAAACGATATTATCATCAATTAAGTTAGTAAATGCTGCTAAGATTAGCATTAGTCCATAAAAGAGAAGTTCTTTTTGTGCTTTCCCTTTTCTCCCCAAGAGAAATAAACAAATGGCGTACATGCTATGTAATAAATAAATGATAAAAATAGTTACTTGAAAAGCGATTGATCCGCTTTCCAGCTTATTAATAGCCTGATCCGTACCAAACTGAATCGCGTTCGTAATACCACCTTCAAAAGGAATTTGGTAATTTGATATATGAATCAATAGCTCCATTTCGTTCGTATTATTTGTATGGAAGATAGTAGAGAAAGGTCCGTTTTTTTGTACATGCTGTTCCTTGCTTTTAGTAGGGTGATTAGATGCTGCTACGAGTTTATCGTCGATGTATACATTAGCCGCAGTTGTGATATCTTTTATGCGGATTCCGTATAACGATTGCTCATTCTCTGGAAGAATAATTTTTAAGCGAAACGTACCGTATCCATAGGATGTTTGTTTATCTTTGGTTTGATTCCATTCACCTTTCCAATTGCCTGGTACATTTATATAATTGGTAGCCTTCCATTGCTGTAATGGCGTTAGAAATTGGTTAGGATAGAATTCCCATTCTCCATTGAGTGTGATGGTTTGGTCATCCTTGAAATCCCAAGTACTTAGGTCAATGACTCCGTTTTTCGCCTGCGGGTGCTCGGGTGGTTGATGGTACAGGAGCCAGCCAATCCGTAAACAACTCAACAGTATGAGAAAAACACTAATAATAATAAATATCTTTGGAATAGACATCTGTTTCTTATTACGCATGTTTTGTCACAGTCCTTTAAATTAATATGCTCTACTCTAACTTATTTATCATTTCTATTCAATGATATATTTTTATGGTAGATAACAAAGGCTAGGTCATTCATTCCTTTAGAAATCAGTAAAAAGATATAGAACATCCTAATTCTGTTCGAATAAATAGTTCAATGATTAATATTGCAAGCTTAGTTGTATTAGGTTTCCGATTTTCTTCATAAATAGTATGTAGCTATTTCTTAAGTAAAATGCTACGTATAAATCCAATCTTTTGACCTCTACTAATTTTATAGATAGACTACGAGTTAAATACCTTATATAGTACAATCGATTCATACTTAAATGGGAGTAGGGAGGATATATGGGTGAAAGCGATTCTTGTAGACGATGAACAAATGGCAGTAGATTTTTTGGAACATCTTCTTAAGAAAAATAGTGATATCGATGTTATTGATAAACTAACTAACCCGCTAATGGTAAGAAAAAAGGTTCAACAGCTACATCCAGATGTTGTTTTTTTAGATATAGAAATGCCACAGGTAGATGGTCTGGAATTAGCTGAACAATTACTATCCAGTCATCCATTTTTACAAATCGTTTTTGTTACTGCATATAATCAGCATGCGGTAAGAGCATTTGAAATAAATGCACTAGATTATCTTTTAAAGCCTTTTTCGATACAACGTTTAAACAAAACCGTAGAACGTCTTGTGGCAAAAGTTAATGGTGAATCTAAATCTATGTCTTCTAATAACTCATTAAATAATACGCTACAGATAAATGTATGTGGGAGCTTATCACTCACAACTAGCCATGGGGAAAAGGAAGTTATTTCATGGCGAACCTTGAAGGCGAAGGAATTATTTCTATATCTATTGCACAACAAAGAAAAGCTAGTTCAGAAGTCCTTTTTAATCGAGTTACTCTGGCCAGACTTAGACCCTGAAAAAGCTTATGCCCAATTATATACAGCTGTTTACCATGTAAGAAATGTCTTAAAGAAATATCCAAGCAATTTTAAGATTATAAATACCAAGGAAGGGTATACCCTATCTACGCAAAATATCACGATAGATATCCAGCTATGGAAGGAAAAACTAGAACTAGCACCTCCTATGACTATAAATTCGATTGATAGATATGTTGAGATTATGGATTTGTATAAAGGTTCTTATTTAGAAGAACATGGTTATTGGTGGGCAGAAAATCATCAATTGCAGCTTGAACAAGTTTGGTTGGATTATGCATTAAAAATTGCTTATTTTTATTGGAAGGAGCAGTCGTATCAGGAGGCGAAAAAATGGTTTAAAAAAGTTTGTGATAGCCATCCAGAGAACGAAGAAGCTCATTTTATTTTACTGAAGATTTATGCTACAACGAATGACTCGATTAATGTTGAGAGGCATTATCAGAATTTAAAAGAATTTTTACATACAGAATTTGGAACGAAGCCTCATACAGACATTCGTAATTGGTACAGTCAATGGAAAAAATATAATTAAATAGTTTAGAAAAGCCATGGTGGATCACTTATCCAGCATGGTTTTTTTATAAGTTAAGAAAGTATAAATCAGTGCAATGACTGCGTTAAGCCGAGTAGTTATTTTGAAATGGTCGATGTATATTGGCAATGCTCCGACGAATTACTTCGCTTTCCGCGGGTGCGGCCTCAACTAACTTTGCAAAGAAGAACACGTTGCAAAGTGGATTTTCGGCTCGCGCTAATCCCGCAGGAGTCTA
>NZ_CANMAB010000125.1:0-10580 GCF_947495635.1 uncultured Virgibacillus sp.
AAAGATTCCAGCTATCATTTTTTGATAACTGGAATCTTTTTTAACTTCATAAGGGCTAGTTATGTCCCAGCCCCTTCTCCTTTAGCCAACATTCTTTTTCTTCATTTGTTTACTTCTAAGTTGTCCACAAGCGGCATCAATATCTGCACCATTCTCCCAACGAACACCACAATTGATTCCTTTATCCTTCAACGTTTCAAAAAAGGCTTGTATAGATGCTGATTCACTACGCTGATATTGGTTATGTTCATCAACCGAATTATAAGGTATTAAATTGACATATGCTAAGTGTCGATGATTCTCAAGCAGCTTCGCCAACTGAAGCGCCTCCTCCTGATGATCATTGACATCTTTTAACATAATATACTCATACGTAATTCTTCGATTCGTTTTCTCTAAATAATAATCTACTGCCTTCATTAGCTTTTCAATAGGGAAGGCTTTGTTTATTTTCATGATTTGTGTACGTAACTCATTGTTAGGAGCATGGATAGAGATCGCTAGGTTAACTTGGATTCCTGTATCTGCAAACTCATATATTTTATGAGCTAAACCACTCGTTGATACAGTAATATGTCTAGCACCTATATTTAATCCTCTATCGTCGTTTACTACATACAAAAAGTCCATTAAATTAGTAAAGTTATCAAATGGTTCGCCAATTCCCATGACAACAATATGACTAACCCGATCATCCTCACCACGAGAATCTAAATCTTTTTGTACATTCATGATCTGTTCAACAATTTCACCACTAGATAGATCACGATTTTTCTTTAATAGCCCGCTAGCACAGAAACTACAACCGATGTTACAGCCAACCTGCGTAGTTACACAAACAGACAATCCGTAGTTAAATCGCATTAAAACAGTTTCAATTAAATTACCGTCTGCTAAGCGAAATAAATATTTAATCGTACCATCTTTTGATTCTTGCTTAACCTCTTCTTCTAGTGTACCTAAGACAAAATTGTCCTCTAACAAAGCAATCGTCTGTTTATTAACATTCTTCATGTCAGTGAATCGATGGACACGTTTTTTATAAAGCCAATTCCAGACCTGATCAACGCGGAAACGCTGTTGACCATGATCCATTAGCCAATCCGTTAATTGTTCATATGTTAGTCCATAAATGGATGGTTTACTCATGATTTACCCTCATTTCTAGATTATCTTATCCAAACAAACTGCAAAATTTGATAATCTAATACCTAAAAATATTTCTCACCATACTATCTTACTGCAAGTAGTATTTTGTTGCAAACTCATTTCTCCGTACTTTTATGCAGATCACAAGTTATTTGTCTAAAACTTACCTTTTTATGTACGAAGATCACATAATAGTGGTGTGTAGACACGAAAAAGCGCCACCGCTCCATACATTGTATGAAACAATAGCACTCCATTTTCGACTTATGGTAGCACAGTTTCTCCCATTAAATAACGATCACATTCCCTGGCTACGCCTCTTCCCTCATTTATCGCCCAAACAATTAGACTTTGTCCGCGTCGCATATCACCTGCAGCAAACACACCGTCTACATTTGTTTTATAGTCATCATAATCAGCGGCGACGGTCGATTTAGCCGTAGTTTCAATTTGCAATTGCTCAATAAGATCCTGTTCTGGTCCACGGAAACCAATCGCAATCAATACAAGATCTGCCGGCCAAATTTTTTCAGTACCAGGGATTTCATCCCGGACTTTGTTGCCAGCTTCATCATAGCGAAGGCGAACGTTTACTGTGTGCACCTCTTTAACATATCCATTATCATCCCCAACAAATTTTTTAGTCATCACAGCATAAGCACGTGGATCTTCCCCATAAGTACTTGCTGCTTCTTTATGACCGTATTCTACTCGATGAATCGTTGGATATTGCGGCCATGGATTTGTTTCCATATCACGAACTAATCCTTTTTTATCATAAATATCAAACTGAGTTAGACTCTTACAATTATGGCGAACAGATGTGGCAAGACAATCTGTTCCTGTATCTCCACCACCAATAACAATAACATCCTTACCCGTAGCAGATATATAATTGCCATCCTGTAAATCTGAATCTAGTAGGCTTTTCGTATTGGAATGGAGGAAATCCATTGCATGATGAACACCTTTTAATTGACTCCCCGCCACTTGAATATCACGATGCACTGTCGCACCACCACATAGTACAATCGCGTTAAATTCCTTTCTAAGTTCTTCAGTAGTAATATCTTTACCGACTTCTGTATTCGTTACAAAGGATATTCCTTCTTGCTGCAAAATTTCGACGCGTCTCATCACTACATCATAGGAAAGTTTCATCTCTGGAATGCCGTAAGTTAATAATCCTCCGACACGATCATCTCTTTCAAAAACTGTAACGAGATGACCTGCTTTATTCAACTGAGCTGCTGTAGCTAGCCCTGCTGGTCCAGAGCCAACGACGGCCACTTTTTTGCCAGTTCGCTTTTCTGGAGGCTTCGGGACTACCCAGCCTTCTTCAAAGCCTTTCTCAATAATTGAACGCTCTACGGTTCGAATAGCAACAGGCGGCTCATTAATACCGAGCACACAAGCTCCTTCACACGGAGCCGGACAGGCAATCCCAGTGAACTCCGGAAAGTTATTTTGCTCATGCTCTCGATCTAATGCCTCTTTCCACTTCCCTTCATAGACAAGCTGATTCCATTCGGGAATAAGATGATACACCGGACAACCAGAGGTTACACCATTAATTTCCATTCCTACATGACAAGTAGGTACACCACAATCCATACAGCGTGCCCCCTGTATTTGAACCTCTTTATCCGACAATGGAGCTGTATAATCAAACCAATCCTTGGTACGGACCGCTGGGTCTCGCTCCCGCCGTACTTGTCTGTCATATTCCATAAACCCTGTCTGTTTCCCCATCAAAGGCCTCCTTTTCCAACAAGCAAACGCATATCTATCCCTTTCTTAATTGGCAAACATGGCTATTGTAATGCTCCTACCTCTTTCTTTTCTTCTTTTGCAGGCTGCTTACTCTCCTCAAAGGCAAGCATCTCTGCATCGAATTTGCTCATTCCATCTGCTCTTAACGTTGCAATTCGGTCATTTATTTTCACAAATGCTTTTGGAATAATTTTCACAAACTGTTCTACATATTTGTCCCAATAGGATAAAATTCGCTCCGCATGTGTACTATTTGTTTCATTTACATGTTGTTGAATAATTCGATAAAGTCGCTGAATTTCTTCTTGATCTGCTACTGTTTCTATATACACAAGCTCGTCATTCACCTTCGAACGGAATGAATCGTCTTCATCGAATATATATGCTACGCCACCAGACATACCTGCAGCAAAATTTCTTCCCGTACTTCCTAATACTACAACTGTACCACCTGTCATATACTCGCAACCATGATCTCCTACACCTTCAACAACGATGGTTGCTCCACTATTTCTTACTGCAAACCGTTCTCCTGCGAGTCCGCGTATATAGGCTTCTCCTCGTGAAGCGCCATAAAAGGCTACATTACCGATTATTGTGTTTTTCTCAGGTGGGAAGGTAACAATAGGGTCTGGATGGACGATAATTTTCCCTCCAGATAGACCCTTTCCTACAAAATCATTGGCATCACCGATAAGTCGTAATGTCATACCTGGTGGAATGAATGCTCCAAAGCTTTGCCCAGCAGATCCGTTAAAATTCAATTTAATCGTATCTTCAGGTAACCCAGCTTCCCCATAGCGATTGGTTATTTCACTGCCTAATAGCGTACCAGTTACCCGATTTATATTACGTATTGCTGTTGTAAACTCAACTGCCTTTTTCTGTTCAATTGCCTGTTTACAATTCGGAATTAGTTCTTGATAATCAAGTGTCTTTTCAATTCCATGATCTTGTTTGATTGTCGCATATCTTCCTACTTTTGCAGGAACATCTGGTTGATAAAGCAACTCTGTCAGATCTATTCCTTTTACCTTCCAATGATCAATGGCTTGATTAAATTCAAGCACATCCGTACGACCAATCATTTCATTGATGGTTCGAAAGCCAAGTTCTGCCATTAATTCACGTGCTTCCTGTGCAATAAATTTCATAAAATGGACTACATGTTCCGGGTCTCCCATAAATTTCTTACGTAGTTCCGGATTCTGTGTTGCTATCCCAACTGGGCATGTATCCAAATGACAAACGCGCATCATTACGCATCCCAATACGACTAGTGGGGCTGTAGAGAAGCCGTATTCCTCGGCACCCAGCAGACTTGCTACTACTACATCACGCCCTGTCATCATTTTACCGTCTGTCTCCACAACAATTCGATCTCTAAGTCCATTTAATAAAAGCGTTTGATGTGTTTCAGCCAATCCAATCTCCCAAGGTAGCCCTGTATGCTTCAAGCTTGTGCGTGGTGCTGCTCCAGTTCCACCATCATAACCACTAATTAAAACTAGATCTGCTCTACCTTTTGCGACACCTGCTGCAATGGTACCAACGCCAACTGCTGATACAAGCTTGACACTAATTCTTGCATTTGGATTCGTATTTTTTAAGTTATGAATTAACTCAGCCAAATCTTCTATGGAGTAAATATCATGATGTGGTGGTGGAGAAATGAGCTCAACTCCTGGAGTAGATCCGCGTACCTCAGCAACCCATGGATATACTTTTTTTCCAGGTAAGTGTCCACCTTCACCAGGCTTAGCACCTTGGGCAATCTTTATTTGGATCTCATCAGCATTCACTAGATAATTGCTGTTTACTCCAAACCTCCCTGAAGCAACCTGTTTAATGGCACTCCTTCTTAGATCACCATTCTCATCACGAGTAAATCGGTCTGTTGATTCACCGCCCTCACCACTATTACTACGCCCACCGATGCGATTCATGGCAATCGCTAAAGACTCATGAGCTTCCTTACTGATCGAGCCAAAGGACATAGCACCAGTTTTAAAACGAGCACAAATAGATTCTATAGATTCTACTTCGTCGAGTGGCACTGGTTTACGTTTTTTAAAGGACAGTAAGCCCCTTAAAGATTGAAGATTCTCCTTTTCATCTGTCAAAAGCTTTGAGTATTCCTTAAATAACTCATAATTACCTGTTCGACAGGCATGCTGTAAAATATGAATAGTTTTAGGATTATATTGATGGTCTTCCCCATCTTTACGATATTGGTATTCATCGCCAGCTTCTAAGGTATAGCTGCCACCACGATTTTCTAAAAAAGCCTTTTGGTGACGCATACGTGTTTCTTCCTCAATTAGGTCAAGATCAATACCACCCAATCTTGAAGCAGTACCAGTAAAATACTTTTCTATAACATCTTTTCTTATACCAATTGCTTCAAAAATTTGTGCTCCTCGATAACTCTGGATTGTCGAGATTCCCATTTTCGAGAGTATCTTTATAATTCCATCTGTCACTGATTGAATATAATTCCGCTTCGCCTGTTTTGCTGTATACTGTTCTAATTCTTGTTTCTCAGCAAGATCTTCTATGGAGTGAAAAGCAAGATACGGATTTATCCCTTCCGCTCCATAGCCGATTAAGCTTGCAAAATGATGAACCTCTCTTGGTTCTCCCGATTCGATTAATAGACTCACTTTAGTACGTAACCCCTTACGAATTAAATGGTGGTGTAAACCAGATACAGCTAGTAATGCAGGAATGGCTGCTTTATCTTTGCCGATTCCTCGGTCAGATAAAATGAGGATTACAGCACCTTCATTAATGGCTTTATCTGCCTTTACAAAGAGTTCATCCAGTGCTTTTTCCAATGCATTCTCCTGATCATTTACATCAAAATGCATAAACAAGGTTACTGCTTGAAAACCGGCTAATTGTTGAATACGTAATTTTTCTAATTCGCCATTTGTAAGGATTGGTGTCTTCAAACGAATGTGTCGGCAGCTTTCTGCAGTGGGGTGTACTAAATTTCCCTCTGCTCCAATAGTCGTCTCGACCATTGTGATAATCTTTTCTCTAATCGCATCAATTGGAGGATTTGTTACTTGAGCAAACAATTGCTTAAAGTAGTTGTATAGCAGCTGTGGCTTCTTAGACAGTACAGCTAAAGGTGAATCGTATCCCATGGAACCAATCGGGTCTTTTCCGTCCGTAACTAATGGTTTAATGATTTTATTCAATTCTTCCCGGGTGTATCCAAATGCATGCTGCTGTTTAATTAATTTTTCCTCTCCAAATACCGGCTGTCTATACATTACATCTGGAATATCATCTATATCTATTTTATTATTCAACCATTCCTTATACGGTTGTTCTGATGCAATTTGCATTTTAATGTCTTCATCTGGAACAATGACACCTTTCTCCAAATCAACTAAAAGCATTCTTCCAGGCTCTAATCTACGTTTATACAATATGTCATCAGCAAATATATCCAGGGCACCAACCTCTGATCCAAGAACGATCATTCCACTCTTCGTAACATAATAGCGTGCGGGCCGCAATCCGTTACGGTCCAAACATGCGCCTATTTGCGTTCCGTCAGAAAAGACAAGTGCCGCCGGCCCATCCCAAGGCTCCATCAGTGTACTATGATATTCATAGAAATCTCGTTTTTCTTCTTTTATTCCATTATCATTTGCCCAAGGCTCTGGAACCATCATCATTGCTGTATGCGCTAGAGAACGTCCAGATAAATGCAGGAATTCAAATGTATTATCAAATATAGATGAATCGCTTCCCTCATAGTCAATTACTGGAAATATCTTTTCCATGTCCTCTTCTGTAAAATATTCCGATGAACACATTTGCTCCCTTGCACGCATCCAATTCACATTGCCCCTTAGTGTATTAAATTCACCGTTATGAATGGTGTATCGATTTGGATGCGATCGTTTCCAGCTTGGAAAGGTATTAGTACTAAAGCGAGAGTGAACTAATGCGAGTGCTGATTTAAAATCAGGATGGTTTAAGTCGATATAAAAGGCATCTAACTGTTCAGGGACGAGCATCCCTTTGTAGACGATGGTACTTGAGGACAAGCTACTAATATAAATATCCTCGAATTCTGGGGATTTTGCAGCTTCTTGTTCGATTCGCTTCCGAATGACAAATAACTTTCGTTCGAACGCTTTTTGATCTTTCACATCTTCCGGTTTCTTTATAAAGATTTGACGAATGGAAGGCATACTTTTTGCTGCTACTTTCCCAATAAATGATTCGTTAATCGGGACTGGTCTCCAGCCAAGAAATGTTTGTCCTTCTTCTCGAATAATTCGTTCAAACATCCTTTTACTTTCCATACGGAGATTATGATTTATCGGAAGAAATACCATCCCCACACCGTAGTCCCCTTTTGCTGGAAGTTGAATTCCTTCCTTTGCACATTGCTTCTGAAAAAAACGATTCGGAATCTGTGTTAAGATTCCGGCACCATCTCCTGTACTGGTATCTGCCGATTGACCACCACGATGCTCCAGGTTACAGAGAATATTAATGGCATTTTGCACAATATTATGCGTCTTCCTACCGTTTATGTTTGCAATCATCCCTATCCCACATGCTTCATGTTCAAAATCAGGACGATACAATCCCTGTGATTCAGGGAATCCATTTCGCGACATCCCAACATCCCCTTTCTTAACATCAAAATTCACATGATCTATATTTTAATTTCATTGATTTCAGAAGCTTTAAAACCACCTATCACATAATTTTCGCACTGTTCCATCCATTCGGAAAAAAGTATAGTAGGATTATCATATCATAATTTTTATTTTACCTCAAAATTCAGATAAGTTATTTTAATACAATATTATTAAATTTTAATAAATGAAAACGCTGTCTTTTTCGTGTTTTTATTTTCTTTATTCATCTAAACTGCATGATTGACAAGGGGTATAGACAGGTTGAGGATTACTTCACAAAAATTTCAATTTTTATTAAAAATTTTCTTTGAATTTTTCTTAAACCATGGTTAAATGATCAATCCTTTCGTGGTATAGACCAGTTGAATTATATACAATTGATTCATCCGCTTTAACAGCTATCAACGAGCTATCTGTTTTTTCTACCGAAGCTAATCGTTGGACGGTTTATAAAAAAATCCGTATCATTTCTTATTAAGAAATAAGCGAAGAGGTGAAAAATAATGACTCATACGAAGACATTTCAGCATATACCATTATCTGTCTTAGACTTAGCTCCTGTTAATGAAGGCAGCACACCAAGCGATTCTTTTAAAAATAGTGTAGCATTAGCACAGGATGTAGAGAAATTTGGCTTTAACCGTTACTGGCTAGCTGAACATCATAACATGCCTGGAATAGCTAGCTCTGCAACCTCCGTAATTATCGGACATATTGCCGAAAAAACAAATCACATTCGTGTAGGAGCAGGTGGTGTTATGCTGCCAAATCATGCAACACTTGTCATTGCCGAGCAATTTGGAACGCTTGAGTCACTCTATCCAGGACGCATTGATTTAGGGCTTGGCCGTGCACCAGGGAGTGACCAAGCGACAGCATATGCGCTAAGGCGGACACTAAATATGAGTGTGGAAGATTTCCCTATGCAAGTAAATGAATTACAAGATTACTTCGCTAAAGATCCGGTTTCTCGTGTAAAAGCTGTTCCTGGTCAAGGGTTAAACATCCCTATTTGGTTACTCGGTTCTAGCGATTTTAGTGCTAGATTAGCAGCTCAAAAAGGGTTGCCATTTTCCTTTGCTAGTCATTTTGCACCTGCATATACAATTCCTGCATTAAACTTATATCGAGAACAGTTCCAGCCATCCGAATATATGGATAAGCCGTATGCCATGGTTGGTGTTAATGTAATTGCTGCAGACTCTGATGAGAAGGCGAGCTATTTAGCGACTTCCTTGCAGCAGCAATTCTTAAATATGCGTCGTGGAAAACCAACAAAGCTAAAGCCACCGATTGAAAATATCGAGGCCCATTTCTCTATTAACGAGCTTGAAGCTATCAAACAAACGCTAGACCCTCGTACAACGATAATTGGCAGCAAAGAAACGGTTAAACAGGGGTTGAAAAATTTCTTAGAGGAAACACAGGCGGATGAAATGATTATAAGCTCTCAAATCTATCATCAAGCAGATCGGCAGCGGTCGTTCGAAATTATTTCTGAGTTAATGGATTAACAAGCTATCATTAATGTTTACTTAAAACAGGTTCTATCACGCTCCATTAACATACTTCCCTTTCCTGCGGGATCTTCAGCCCGTACTGTTCCCACAGGATAAGGAAGGCATCAGCAGCGATGCATCGTACGCAGAAAAACGCTCTTCTTTTTAAGGAGTCTACGTATTGTGACTTCGCTTCGTATCAACATTTTATCCCGCATATAACTGGCGGTAAGCCCCGCACTTCAAGCTATAAAGTGAACCACTATGGATATGTGGGATCAACTACCAGTAAATGTCCGATTGGTTCACGGGCCTTTAGGTCATACCCTTGTGGTACTAACTATCCGCGGGGATAAATAAGCCCCCCACGGATGGAAGGTTCACTTTATCATTTGGCTTTTGGGTTAACGATTTTAGGTTCGTCCCCGACCTTTTTATCCTTTATTTTTTTCTAACAACTTCTTAATCTCTTTTAATTCCTTCTGAACCTCAGCTAGTTTCATATCCGTTGGTGATGGAGAATCTTCTCTACTAGCTTCTTCTACATTATTGACAACAACCCCAACAAATAAATTAACAATTACAAATGCACCAATAAGAATGAATGTGATGAAGTACCACCAGGATGAAGGATCTTCAGCTAAGATTGGGCGCATTACACCACTTGCCCATGACTCCAATGTGATGACCTGAAAAAGCGTCAATAAAGACTGGTGTAGTGTACCGAAGTATTCAGGAGCGATTAGTTGAAACATCATCGTACCAATAACACCGTATACATAGAAGAAAATACCTAACAGCAGTAGGATCGTTCCCATTGAAGGAATAGTGAGAAGTAATGCATTAACCATCTTTCGTAATGAAGGTATAATAGAAATGGCCCTTAACACACGAAGCACACGCATTATTCTTAATACCGTTACATAATAGGAGCCAACCAATACATGTCCACTAAGTACAATTACAAAATCAAATACACTCCAAGGATCTTTAAAGAATGCCTTAAGAGAACGACTGCCAATTAGTCTAATTACAATTTCCAATGTAAATATCCAAAGTAATATTCGATCGGCAAGATATATCCAACCTGCATACTTTTCTGCAACAAAACTATATGTCTCAAAACCGACTAAAATGGCGTTCAAAACAATTAATACTATAATTGTATTCATAAAAGCAGGATGTTCTGCTAGCGTTGCACACTTTTTACGAATTGTGCTCATGATATAATACTTGCCTCCTTCTCTTTAGTAATTTTACTGATTTCCCTATCGTTTGTCACCTACATATTACTTTTCTACTGTTAATTTTCCGTGAACAACCAAACTCGTAAATAGAAAGCGACAGTGAATTTATGTCTATACCCCCTACCATCGCATACGTTATTGAATTATAAAGCTCTCAACGGTTTAAAAAAAACTGAGCAAAATTCGCTCAGTCCTTATCACTAAATGCTCAGATTTACGCTTCCTCTAGTAGCTATTAT
>NZ_CANMAB010000126.1:0-10326 GCF_947495635.1 uncultured Virgibacillus sp.
ATTTTACTGGTATATTTGGGTAAATAAGTGTTTCTTCTAATCTAGCGGAAACTGTCTACTTTAGTTTAGCAGTCACAGGTAAGCGTGGAACGTGTAAACGTTTGGATAAATTGTTTTATTTATCTCCCAATAATGGGAACTCTTTGAAAGTGATAAAAGATATAAAAAAATCACCTTTTCGCATTGAAAAGATGTATTCAGTTTTGGTGGGTTACGTTTTGGCTTATAAGCCTTATGTTTGAATCTTTCTAAAAGCTTCTTGTTCACTGAACCGTGGTTAGTGAGAAGCTATGTTTTACAAGCCCTTTCCTGAAACCCTGAAGCCGTTCCGTGCTTAGGTTTCCAGTTCCAAGCTTGACAGTTGAAGCCAGTGTGTCCTGCCCCTTAACTATCTGCACTTTAACTGTAAGACGTTCTTGAACCGTTCAAGCGGTTGAGAAGCCTTGTTTTTTTGCTGTCACTTTGAAATATTCAGCCGTGTAGGTGTTCCTGCTAAAATTCCTTGTATTTTATAAAGTTCCTGAATGTACACCACCTTGAAAAACCCCGTCATATAAAGGGTTCAGCCCTTATATAAATTTTTAAAATTTTTTATTTTGGTGCCTATACCTGAAGTATAGCTTACACCGTGGGTGTCTGGTTTTGGTTCCAAAGAGAGGGGAACCCCTTTTCTTTTATTAACTTTTCTTTTGGGGCAGGGGAGAGTTCAAACAAAAGAATTAAAAAGAGAACTAGAAGCCATAGGCTTACAACGTAGTTGTCTAGTATTAAGGCAATTATAAAGGCAGGTTGGTGGGCGGACTTTCTTCACCGTACACTCATAGAAGCCAACACATAAGCAATGCAGGAGAATAAGAACAAGTGTTCTATAATACAGTTTAACGGAAAAGACTATAACAGAATTGTTATATATCTGTAATATAACAGATAAACGCAGTCATATCAGTATTTATGCAGTTCTTTGTATATTTTTGCACAAAGGATTCAGACCGTTTAAGACCCTTCCCCACCTGCCCCTATTGTGCCTTTGATTTTAAGACCTGAAAAACCAGAAAAATCAAAACGGGGTGCAGGGGTGATGATTTTTAGGCAAAGACTGCCTAACAAGGGTACGGGGGTTATTGTATTAAAATTGGAAATTACTGTTAGTGAAGGATTTGAAAAATTACAAGCTATGCAAATAGTGGACTGCGGTACCCAAATTTCAGAACCGTGGATTTTTTGCAGGGTGGGGGGTGCATGGCAGGGGTTCCAGTGTAAACATTCCTAAAGGAATATTTACAAATAACCGTTAAAAACCGCATGGAATCAACTGTTCAACCTTGTTTGTCTTCTTATTAAATTTCCCGTTAATCTTAAAGTAAAATGTCAGTTCCATGAAGTAATATTTTAAGTGTTAAGTATATTTACTTTACGGGTTGGTTTCGAGTAATGTTTTGCACCGTTTTCATTAGATATTTTCATAACACTTTTACCTGATTTCTATATAAATTTATAACAAAATTCCGACACAGTGTAAGCACTCATGCGGGTGCCCTTCTAATCATTCATGCTTCTAGTAAAAGTAAGTTCAAAGGCAGGCATAGGGGCAGTGGGGAAAGGGTAGGCATTTAAAAAGCACACCCTATTAAGGGTATGCCGTATTTTGGAAACATAGGTATGGGATTAAGAATGTTTCAGTCTATGGAGGTGGGGGTATTTCAACGTTCTTGAAATTAGCCCATATCAGGGAATTATTTTATATCCCTGACGGGGTTTATTGTTCTTCCATTGTCATATGGTTGGGAATAATAAACTTTCCCACAGTCAGAACATTCAACATCACATAAACGGTTATAGGTTAATGGGTTCTTATCTTTTGGAACGTCTTCAACTCTTATTACTAATAACATACCACCACACTTACATTTCATATATGTATCAGCTTCCTTTACTTGTTAATATCACTTTGCAGTCATTTTCTAATTGTTTATTTATTGATAAGTTCCATGCCCTCATTCTTTTATGCCATCTTTTATGATTCATAAATGTTTCCCAATCCATTTCTAAAATGGTCTTTAAAGTAAAGTCTTTATTGAAAAGAACTATTATTACATATTCAAATTTCTGTTTATCTTCTTCAATACTATCAGGGTCATTTAATCCATAAAAGACACCTGTAACATTGCCTGAAGTTGCTTTAATACTATATCTATCTCCGTTAATACTTATTGCATCAATGTTTTGCGTTCCAATAGGTGCTTCTTGTAACTTTGGCAACCCAGGTGTATCTTGATAATATTTAATTGCTAAATATTCCCCCAGTTCTCCAACAACGTTATTGGTTCTAATCATTCCCCTGTCTTTAAGTTCGTGCAACCATTCCCCGTAAACACCGACAAGTTCATAATCATCCATATTCTTAAATACTTCTTTTATCATTTCCCCCAAAATTATCCCCCCCATTTTGAATGTGACAGGTGTCTTTCTTCAGTTGTTTATCTTCTCCTTGTTTGAACAGGTTCACCATTATCAATTTGCCTCTTTGATATTCTAATGTAAGTCATAATATTACTGTAAAAGTCGGTACCCATCATTCGTTTATTTCTTTCTTCTTGTTCTGCTTGTTCCAAAAATTTATATAATAAGTTCAGTTTTTCTTCAAAGCTAATGGATTTTTCACCTAAAGACAAAATGTAATCATAAACTTTTTTGGCAGGTTCTTTATCGGCATTTCCCCTGCTATATCCTATTGTGTAACTAGGGGTAAGCGGAGATTTTGCACATCTCTTTGAAAAATAAAAGGCATTTCTAAATTCTTTTTCTCTATCAATCATTTTTCCGTAGTTCCCCCCTAATGTCCTCATAAACTTCATCCAGTAAGTCTTCAAGTGTTTGTGCCGTGTTCTCTCCAAAAACAGACCCATACAATTCAGAAAGCTTGTTCATTCTTTCAATTGAACCTGAACCCCGTTCCAAGTCATAAATATATGTTTCAGGTGTTTTTCCTTCCACACCAATTTTCAAAGCAACCTCACGGGCAGTCATGCCTGAATCTTTTCTTAGTTCTCTTAATTTCATTCCTATCTTCTTCTTTATGTTTTGTGGAATCTTACTGCCCCTAATTTCCTTTGGTGATTCTTCAGGAATAAACTTAATAAAGTCTTCCACCTGAAGACCGTAAAGGGAGGCAATTGCAAGGGCAAGGTCAACTGATACCTTTTCAACCTTTCCCCGTTCCAGTTTGCCATAATAATTGCCAGTAACGGTTAAACCCATTTCTTGAAGTTGTTGGGCTATATCTGCTTGCGAACGTTTGCCCCTTTTATCTCTTAATAATTCAGTATTTATATGTATTGCCATTACATCACTTCCTATCTTTTAACTTTATCATTATATCAAATGAAGGGAAGCATCTAAAATTGGAGGAAATTTCATGTGTAAATAACATTGTCCTAATTATGCACAGATGATAACATATAAATGTGCCTAATAAGGCATATATAAAAGTATTCAAACAAAGATTTCCTTTAAGGGTTGGGGAACGGTAAACAATCAACCCCATTTTAAAGAAAGGAAGTGTGTATATGAGTATTTCAAAATGGATGCAAGAAGAAGGAGTTTCCAGTGCAGAAGCATTGTTGGAAACTTTGATTGCTAAAAATAACGATATTGTAAGAGAAATTGAGGGTGATTACAGGAATATGCCTGATATGAAGCAGTTAAAGCTTCAGGAAGTTAAGGAAACCAAGGAGAAGATTAAGGAAGTATCAAAGTTTATGAATGAGAAGGATAAGCAGGCAGACAAGCCACTGACAGAAGTTTACGGTCTTTCTGATAAACCTGAAAACATTACAAAATCAAAGCTTGAAGAATTGCTATACAAGCTTTCTGACAAAGAAGCAGATTCAGTAAGCTTCAGGAACCTTGCCAATGGAAGTGAAATGAATGTGGTTGGTGGGACAATTTCCTATAACATCAAAACAGAAGGGATAGTATCAATAGGTGAACATTCAAACATTTCAACAGATGATGTTGATAGATTTTATGCTTTAATCAACTATCAAACTATTACAATTGGAATTGAAGATAATTATATGAATTTGTGGGAAATTACTTTTTTAGCTGAAGATTAAGTTGAATTTACTCATTTTATATAGGTGAAAGGAGAATATTGACTAAGGAACTGCCCCTAAAATTGAAGTTATTATTGTTGACTATTGAACAAGTGTTCTATAAAATAACCCTATAAAAAGTTAAAGTATTTATTTAACTTGGGATGGGGGTTATATCATACATGTACGCAATTAGCAAGGAAAAAGTAAGAGAACACATGAAAAATTCAGGAATAAAAACACAAAAAGAACTAGCTGAAAAAATGAACATCACTAAAAATCAATTATCAATGGTACTTAGTCCAAAATACAGCCCCATTAAATCCAATGCAAGTCTTCTATGTGAAACATTAGGTGTTCCGTTTGATGAAATTACTGAAGTTGAACAAATGCAACTGGAACTGGATGATGAATCAACATTTGATAGATTTGTAGAAGTAAGGGATGTTAAGCCAGTAAAAACCTTTAACGGAATTGAGTTATTTGCAGGGGCAGGTGGTCTTGCACTAGGGCTTGAACAAGCAGGTTTTGAAACACTAGGTGCCGTTGAAATTGATAAGTATGCCTGTAAAACACTTAGAAAGAACAGACCAAATTGGAACGTTCTTGAAGGTGACATTGTTGAAATTGCTGAACAAGGAATTAAAAATTTTATTGATACTTCAAAAGAAGTGGATTTTGTTTCAGGTGGATACCCTTGTCAGGCTTTTAGTTATGCAGGACAGAAAAAAGGTTTAAAAGATACACGGGGCACTCTGTTCCACCCGTTTGCAAAAATTATTGAAGACTTACAACCTAAAATGTTCCTTGCTGAAAATGTAAGGGGTCTTGTAAATCATGATGGTGGTAAGACATTGGAAACAATGCTTAATGCATTTTCTGAAATTGGCTATAAGGTTGATTGGGAAGTATTAAGGGCATTGGATTATGACGTTGCCCAAAAAAGAGAAAGAATTGTAATTGTAGGAATCAGAAAAGACTTAGCAGAAGAATATGACGTAACATATCAGTTCCCTAAACCTTTTGGTTATGAACTCACTCTAAAAGAAATCTTGAAAGACGTTCCTGAATCAGAAGGGGCAAAGTATCCTGAATCTAAAAGAAAAGTATTGGAGAAGGTTCCAGCAGGTGGATATTGGAGAGATTTGCCTGAAGATATTGCAAAAGACTACATGGGAAAAAGCTATTATTCAGGTGGGGGCAGAACTGGAATGGCAAGAAGATTGTCATGGGATGAACCTTCATTGACTTTAACTTGTTCCCCTGCACAAAAACAAACTGAACGTTGTCATCCTGATGAAACTAGACCGTTTAATGTCAGGGAATATGCAAGAATACAAAGCTTCCCTGATGATTGGGAATTTGAAGGGTCTATGAATAATGCATATAAACAGATAGGAAATGCGGTTCCTGTAAACATGGCAAAGGCTATTGGTCTTTCAATTATCAATACCTTAAACCAAATAGAAGAAAAAGCTAAATAAAAAAAGGGGGGATGGTAGCCCCCCCCAAAAATTCAACCTCATTCTTCGTCGATTGCTTCCTGTTCCTTCAGTTCCTTTTCAATTTCCTTTGACAGTTCTTCAATTACGTCTTCAATCATTTGGGAACCGTCAATTTCTTTGGCAACTTCACCAATGCCGTCAGTTAATCTTTTATAAAAGTCTTCTTCACCAGTCAACCTATGCCAAAACTCTGCCCCTACTATGACTGGATGGTCTTCATTGATTCTTTTGTAATGCCCACTCATTTCTTCAGGTGAACCATAAAAGACACCCACAATTAAATCACTGAACCCTATGTTCATATTGTTCGTTCTTGCAAGGTTTTTAATGTCTTTGAAGTGGTTTTTAACAGTTTCCACATCATCTGCATTGATGGTATTTGTTCCTGCCTTTGCCTGACACCATTTCTTTCTGCCGTCAATCTTATCAATAAATTCTAGGTCTATTCCTGAAGTGGTAGAAGCAAACCCTTCAAGCACATCACTGCAAAACTTCTGAATCTTAGTTCCAAAAGTAGTGTTGATTGATGTACCTAGTACCCGTGCATAAACAAGTGCCCTTGCAATACTTTCGGGGTCATCATTGCCAGTTAAAAAATTGGCTTTGTACTTGTCCAAAAAAGGATTCAAAGAAAATTCTTTAAGACGTTTTAACTTCTTTGTGTTTTTGGCATGGCTTTGTGCAATTTCTTCCCTAAAAAACACTTTTGCTTTTTCAATAATAATTTCATTTTCTCTAGTCATAATGTGCCCCCTTTCATATTAGTCTATATGAAAATTCCTATATTTTCTAGATGAAAGAGGTTAAAACAGAATGTTTATAGTAGGTGTTGCTTAATGTTTAACAATCGTAAAGGCTTAAAAGCAGTTATATATGTAAGAGTTTCAACAATGGGGCAGGTTGACGGTGCTTCACTGGATGAACAGGAAAGGCAATGCAGGAAGGCTTGTGACTTCTTAGGTCATAATTTAGTGAGGGTTTACCGTGAAGAAGGCGAATCAGGTGCTTCAGAAGATAGAACACAATTACAGAAGCTTATGAAAGATGCTGAACAGGGGCTATTTCAAATTGTCATAGTTTATAGCCCTGACAGGTTCAGTAGAAGTTTCCGTGTAATGATGAACACCTATTATAAATTACGTGAAGACATGCCTGAACCAGTTCATCTTTATATCACTAATTACAATATAGATACCAGTACAGACATAGGGCACGCTTGCTTTCAAATGTTTAGTACGTTTGCAGAAATGGACAGAAAGAATATAAAGCAAAGAATGGACATGGGCAAGGAAGCAAAACTGAAGGCAGGTGCCTATATATCAAGAAAGCCTTATGGCTATATTGTTTCAGATGATGGTAAACTATTTCCCCACCCTGAAGAAGCAGAAATAGTGAAGGAAATATTCAAGTTGAGGGCTTACAGGGGATTAAGTTATAGAAGGATAGCTGGAAAGCTGAATGAAAAGAATGTAACTGCCCCTAATGGTGGTAAATGGAATCATGGCACTGTTTCAAAGATTGTTAAAAAACCACTTTATAAAGGTGTCTTCATATATAATGAAGAAATTATTCCAACGGACTACAAACCAATAATAACACCGCAGGAATTTGGAAGGGCAAATTAAAAGGAGGTTGCCCTTCTATCTTGTGTCTTGTACAATAAAGGGGCATAAAATAATAAAGGTCATGTGAAACGTTACATATTAAAACTGCTTTTTCAGTTACATGAAAAAGGGCTTAAAGTATTGACATGACAGGCGTAAAGGCATATTTCAAGAACTGAAATAGTTAATAGGTTAATAACTGCACGACTCAAAATCGTGTTCCTTACGGAGTGTCGGTTCGACCCCGACCACCGGTATCGATAAAAACGGGAAAAGCCTTTAAGTCAAGGGTTCTCACATTTAGTGAGAGCTCTTTTTGTACCCATATCGCACAATTTAGGTAGAAAAAATCGTGTACACGATGAAGAATGACCAGAAGGAAAAATGGGAAAACGTAAGAGTGAAATTACAAGTATTTTAGGGTTTATATAGGCAATCCGTTTGATAAAAAGTGCTTAAGCATGGTATAAGTGTAAAGGGAGTAAGGACAGTTGTTTTTGATTTTGGGATGTTTTTTGGTCATATCCCATCATGAGAGGATTGAAATTTGATTATGATTGATAATTTTTGGCGTGATTTACCACGACCGTTTTTTATATTGGCACCAATGGAAGATGTGACGGATGTCGTTTTTCGCCATGTAGTTAGCGAAGCAGCTAGACCTGATGTGTTTTTTACAGAGTTTACAAACTCAGAAAGCTATTGTCATCCAGAAGGGCGCCAAAGCGTACGTGGGCGTTTGACATTTACAGAGGATGAGCAACCAATGGTAGCCCATATATGGGGAGATAAGCCGGAGTACTTTCGGCAAATGAGTATTGGTATGGCGGAACAAGGATTTAAGGGTCTCGATATTAATATGGGTTGTCCTGTAGCTAATGTCGCAGGGAATGGGAAGGGATCTGGCCTTATCCGTCGTCCAGAAGTAGCAGCAGAACTAATACAAGCTGCAAAAGCCGGAGGATTGCCTGTAAGTGTAAAGACAAGACTGGGTTACACGTATATTGATGAGTGGTTTGAATGGCTGAAACATGTATTGGAACAAGACATTGCTAATCTTTCCATTCATCTGCGTACAAGAAAGGAAATGAGTAAAGTAGATGCTCACTGGGAGCTAATTCCTAAGATTAAGAAGCTTCGTGACGAGGTTGCTCCAGATACATTGTTGACTATCAATGGTGATATTCCTGACCGCCAAACTGGCTTGGAGCTTGTGGGAAAATATGGTGTAGATGGAGTAATGATTGGACGAGGAATTTTTAAAAATCCATTTGCTTTTGAAAAGCAGCCGAAGGAGCACAGCAGTAAGGAATTGCTTGATATCTTAAGATTACACTTGGATCTTTTCGATAAATATTCAAAAATAGATACACGTTCGTTTAAGCCTCTTCGTCGCTTTTTTAAGATATATGTTCGAGGTTTTCGAGGGGCGAGTGAATTAAGAAGTCAAATGATGGAAACAGAGTCAACAGATGAAGTACGTGCATTGCTCGATGACTTTGAAGATTTTGAGTGAAAGAATGTTGACGACAGGAGAAGTATTTATAGTAGTAAGTTACTTAATTAACATGAATAACCGGATCAACGTTTCTCACATCGTGGGAAACGTTTTTTGTAGGTGCGCCAGGCATGGCGACTATCTAGGTGGTGAAAGTCCACTGTGGTGGAGGAGATAGCGGCTATTTGAGTAAATAAATATACGCAAAACTTCTTCTATTTTTAGAAAAAGAATTCCATGCATAAATACTGTTGGTACGTAAAGAATGTTTTCAATTTTATTCACAGTGTGTTTTTATTTGGTAGAATAAGATTAATAATATAGGAGGTGTTGAAAAGCTATGGATCTATACTCATCATCCCATACCATCCCCTCAGAATATTGGCATGCAATTTCTAATAATGATAGTAATTTTGACGATCATTTTTACTATGGTGTTAAAACAACTAAAATTTTCTGTCGTCCATCTTGCAAATCCAGATTACCGAATAAAGACAACGTTTATATCTTTAAAAAGGCACAAATAGCATTACAGCTTGGGTTTAGGCCTTGTAAAAGATGTAAGCCGGACAATGTGTTATTACCTAATGAGGAATGGATAGAGCTTATATGTGCATGGATTGACAAAAACTATGATGAAAATATCACGCTTCATGTGTTAGCAAATGTCTTTCATTCCAGTCCATTTCACCTTCAACGAACGTTTAACAAAATCAAAAAGGAGAGTCCCTTAAATTATTTGCAACGAATAAGGTTAAATAGAGCAGCAAATCAATTAAAAGAAACAAATCATACCATACAGTTTATCTCTTCATCTGTTGGGTTTTCAAATAGTTCCTATTTTAGCACGGTATTTAAGAAATATTACAACATTACGCCGAATAATTATCGGAAGAAATTTAATTGTAAACTGTAAACTCCAATAAAGAAGCGATATTGAAAAGTTTTTCCAACCTTGTAATACACTGATTTTGCTCCGATCCAATCTTGGAAATAATAAGCATAGAAACGAGATATTGCGATAATGTTTATATATTCTTGAAGGAAACAAATTTTACGCACAATGCCTTTGAATGAATGCTTTGGACTGTCTCCTGGATAATAGATTGCCTGTAAAAACAACATTTGTAGGGAAAGCTTTCACGAAAAAAACAACACCTCATCAGTAATCTGTTTCACCATATCGTTTACGAGTTAAGCAATACCATTCTTGCAAATGCCTTCAAAAAATCTAAGGAAAATAACTTGGTATCATGAAAATGCCTACGATAGCTTTAAAAGAGAAGTATCCTTTTTCCCTTAGAAAATATAGGTGGTACCTTCATCTAACATGATCGTCGGTACCACTTTTTAAATGGTCTAGGAAAATATATTATTTGCCCATGTGGATAAATGGGCGTGTTGAGCCACGTCTAGCTCCAGCGCCCAGAAACTAGGTGTCTTCACGAATCTCCTCATCTAAGTCATTATTGGCTCGTAAGCTCACCGTGATTCGTTTAACTCCGTTGGACTCGCTCCAGTTACTACATTTCTAATTGGCGCTTGCGTTTTTGTTCTAAGTTAAGAAAGTATAAAATCAGTGCAATGACTGCGTTAAGCCAAGTAGTTATTTTGAAATGTTTGAT
>NZ_CANMAB010000127.1:0-10313 GCF_947495635.1 uncultured Virgibacillus sp.
TCCATAATAGCTACTAGAGGAAGCGTAAATCTGAGCATTTAGTGATAAGGACTGAGCGAATTTTGCTCAGTTTTTCTTGCAGTAAAGCCTGCGGAAACAGCTCAATTCGAAAATCTTCGCTTCTAAGCGTATTGTGGTTAGCAGCATTCGTTGAGGCTGTGTCCGCAGTAAGAGTCCATATGGAAAGATGAACTTATTATTAGTTAATTTTAGATATACTACGTTTAATAATCCAGTCGATAGCTAGATTAGCTTGCCATATTAAATAGCTCTAGCAATTGATTCGATGCATCTGAGTAAGCTGAGTCCATAATGTTTTCTTTAATTCCTTCAATTAGCTCTACAGCTCCTGGTTGTGTAACGGTAAGAATTTTTACATCACCATTGAACATCTCATTCATCTTATTTTTGGCTTGCTGCAAGTTATCATTAGGATTCTTTTCATTATTATTTTCTACTTCTTCGGTTTCTCCTTTTGAGGATAAGCCTTCTGTACCACTTAAAAGGTCTTTTTGCATATCATCATATTGATGACTAGTCGTTTGTTCGTTATTTCTAGCTAGGATAACTGAATCATCAACAACAAATACCTTAATTCCAGTTATTCCTTCGCTCTTTAAAATAGATTCAAAAAATGAAGAAACACCACCTTCATGAATACCAGAGCTTCCGATCGAACTATATAAATTTTGCCCCATGCCGCTATAGGTAGTTCCTTTTTTATTCGTGGTCCGTGTTTTATCACTTGTCTCACTAGGTATTATATTTGGATTATTTAAGTTTTCCTGATTGGCATGATCGGATACGTTGGCCATATTCATGTCATTCGTATGTTCATCTTCCATCGCACTGTTATCGTTTGCAGTACAAGCAGTAAGTAATGCTGTGATTAGAACTGTGATCAGCAATATTGATAGTTTCCATTTTCTTAACATAAAAGCTTCCCTCCATAATAAATGATTTATAAGTATTATGTCCTGAAATTTTTTATGTATGAGTGGTTATTTTTGGTGACATAATAAGGTCAACTTATAAGGAGGTGAGTCTTTTGGCAGAAGATAATAATAAGGAAAAGATTGATCAAGAGAGTTTATCTCGTAGAAAGTTTCTTAGAAACTCAGGTTTTGCCGTCGGGGGTCTAGCTGTTGGTGGTGTATTAGGCAGTGTTATCCCATGGGGAACCGATGAAAAAGAGCCACAACAGGCTGCTAATGAAACAAAAAATTACAATCATGCGTTAATGAATTTTAATCAAGTAGAATTTCAAACTGTTGAAGCGGCAACAGAACGCATTTTTCCAGAAGATGAAAATGGCCCAGGAGCTCAAGCGTTAGGAGTGGCATTTTATATTGATCATCAATTGGCAGGCTCTTATGGCTTCAACGCAAGGGATTATATGAATCCTCCTTTCTTTCATGGTGAAAAAACCCAAGGTTATCAAGGTAGATTGAAAAGAAGAGAAATTTTCAAGATTGGTATTCGTGAAATGCAAAACTATAGTCATTCGAAATATAAAAAGGGCTTCACGGATTTAACTGCTGATGAACAGGATACGGTGCTAGCAGATTTTGCCGATGATAAGGTGAATATTACGACTGTTTCAGCAAGTGGGTTCTTCAATCTTCTAAGGAGTATGACGTTAGAAGGAGTGTATAGTGATCCTTTATATGGTGGAAATAAAGATATGCAAGGTTGGAAATTAAGAGATTATCCTGGCGATCAAATGAACTATACCCAGGTAATCGAGAGTGAAGAATTTCAGCAAATTGAACCTAGGAGTCTTCGAGACCATATGCAGTAATTAAAATGGTATGAGGTGATATGATGACTAAAAAACTACCAAAGACAGATGTAGTAATTGTTGGTGTCGGTTGGGGTGGAGGTATTATTGCTTCAGAACTGACAAAACAAGGATTGAAAGTGGTTGGGTTGGAGAAAGGACAGGAAAGAGAAACCGAAGACTATTATATGGCTCATGATGAATTGCGCTATGCAGTTCGTTATGAGTTGATGCAGGATCTTTCTAAAGAAACGATAACATTTAGAGGTAATGAGAAAATGCGAGCATTACCAATGCGTCAGTATGGCTCATTTTTATTCGGAGATGGTGTTGGTGGTGCTGGTGTTCATTGGAATGGACAAACTTTTCGATTTTTGCCGTATGACTTCGAAATACGAAGTAAAACAATTGAACGATATGGGAAAGGTAAGATACCAGCTGATATGACGATTCAGGATTGGGGAATTACCTATGATGAAATCGAGCCATACTATGACAAGTTTGAAAAAATGGCTGGTATTTCAGGTGAGGAAAATCCGTTAGGGGGTAAACGCTCGGATAAGTATCCTACCGGGCCAATGCTACATTCTCCGCAAATGAAAATGTTTAAAGAAGCAACAGAAAAGCTAAAATATCATCCGTATACGATCCCTTCTGCCAATTTATCAGAACCGTATAAAAATCCAGATGGTATAAGTAGAGCCGCTTGTCAGTATTGCGCATTTTGTGAACGCTTTGGTTGTGAATATGGAGCAAAAGCTGATCCGGTTGTTACGGTTATACCGGTAGCTAAAAATACGGGTAAATTTGACTTAAGAACCCATTCTTGGGTGAGAAGAGTTTTACATAAGGATGGGCAGGCAACTGGTGTACTATATACAGATTTAACTACCGGTGAAGAAATAGAACAACCAGCTGATATGGTAGTATTAACAAGCTACGTATTTAATAATGTAAAACTCTTACTGAATTCAAAAATTGGTCGCCCGTATGATCCTGCTAGTGGTAAAGGAGTTATCGGAAAAAATTATGCTTATCAGATCATTAAAGGTGCAGCAACAGGGTTTTTCGAAAACAAGAAATTTAATAATTTCGCTGGAGCAGGCGCCTTAGGAATGGTTATCGACGACTTTAATGGGGATAATTTCGACCATTCAAATGTGAATTTTTTACATGGTGGTTATTTGTCTCTAACACAGACTGGAAAAAGACCGATTCAGACCAATCCAATTCCTTCTGATTCAGCAACATGGGGTAAGGAATTTAAGCAAAACTCATTAAAATATATTAATAGGACGTTGTCCATTGGTGCCATGGGTGCCAGCTTACCATATAAACAGCATTATTTGGACTTAGATCCAATGTATAAAGATGCTTTTGGTGACCCTTTAATTCGCATGACTTATGGATTTAGAGACCAAGATAAAGAACTTGCTAAGTTTACCGCAACAAAAGCAAAGGAAATTCTGCAAGAGATGGGTGCTGATAAAATCGATGCGATGGATGAATTGGGACCCTATGATATTACTACCTATCAGTCAACGCATAATACCGGAGGTGCAATTATGGGAGCAGATCCGGAAACATCAGCGGTTAATAATTATTCGCAGATGTGGGATATGGAGAATCTGTTCGTTGTAGGAGCTTCCTCTTTTCCACATAATAGCGGTTATAATCCTACTGATACCGTTGGTGCGTTAGCATATCGTGCTGCAGAAGGAGTGGTTAAATACAGTAAGGATGGTGGACTTCTTACATCTTAATGGGTTGGTTTGATTAGGAAAGAAGGTGCTGTAATTGCTTACAAATATAGGTATACCAGGTTTGATTATTATTCTAATCATTACATTAATTATATTTGGTCCAAGAAAGTTACCTGAGATTGGATCGGCATTAGGAAAGACGTTATCGGAATTTAAAAAGACTACCAGTGACATTATGAGTGATGATGAACAAGCTGAAACCACAAAGCCAAAAGATGTGACAGCAGCAAAAATGAAGAGATCTGACTAAATTGCAAAACGCCCAATTAACAACTATCTTGCTTGCATTTGAAAAAGGATATGAAATTTTTCAATAAGAAAAGGTTGGCTATTCAGAGTAATGGACAACCTTTTTCTTGTTGTCTAGGAAATTAGCCCATGTGATTAAATATGGGAGTGTTGAGCTAGCATCCAGCTCCAGCCAGAAGTCAGGCGACTTCACGAATAGTCCTAATCTAAGCCATTATCGGCTCATAAGCTCACCGTGATTTCTATATCTCCGTTGACTCGCTCTAGGCAACGTTTCTAATCGGGGGCTTGCGCTCTTGTTTTATATATAATATCTCTTGTTATACTTCGTCTAGTTGTGGTTTATTATAGCTATTAGAATAGGCGAATTGATTTTCCAAAACTGATCAAATTCTTAAGGATTTCTAGCTTACTTCTTGATAGTTTCATCAACATCTGATATTATAAATAAGTCTGAAATGAATTAATCGCTCGTTTTGAAGCAATTAGGTAAAGTTTGGAGGGAAAATCATGCGCGTTAACATTACTTTAGCTTGTACTGAAACAGGAGATCGTAATTATATTACTACGAAAAACAAACGTACTAATCCTGAACGTATTGAGCTTATGAAATATTGTCCACGTCTTAAAAAACACACTCTACATCGTGAAACAAAATAAATGATTAAAAATAAAACCTTTATCAGCTGATAAGGGTTTTATTTTTAATCATTTGCTGTACTTATTAACTCAAACGGGGGTAATTGATTTGAATAAAGCTCACATTCGGTCAGCAAAGCTTCAGATGCTTAAAGAATTAAATCCAGTAAAGAAACGCGAAATTGAGAATAGCTTATATGCACGACTTATAGCTTCATCGCTCTGGAAAAACGCCAGGGTAATTGGACTAACGGTCTCGCAAGCGTTTGAATGGGATACGAGAAACATTATTGAAACAGCCTGGAGGCAGCAGAAACAAGTTTGTGTACCGAAGTGTTCTCCAGCTGATAAAACGTTAACATTTTATCAAATTAGTTCCTTTGATCAGTTAGAGGTTGTCTATTATGGATTGCTTGAACCTAAGCCAGATGAAACGAAACAAATAGATATAAATGCGATTGAATTGCTATTTGTACCAGGGCTTGTCTTTGATAGGAAAGGTTACCGAATTGGTTTTGGCGGAGGTTACTATGATCGATTTTTAATGAACTATTCCAATCATACGGTTGCACTGTTACATAGTAGTCAATTAGTAGACGCTATACCAAAGGAATCATTTGATATTCCGGTAGACCACTTAATTACAGAAGATACATGGATAAGCAGTTATGACAGAAGAAGGATCGATGAATGAGAGTAGATACATTTGTCAACAATTATTTCGTCCAATACATGAAAATGGACAGAGGCGAATAGAGAATTATACCGTACTTGTTGTTGGGCTAGGGGTGCTTGGTAGTAAACTTTGCAATCATTTGATAGGGTAGGTGCTATCTCACCTGCAGTAGAACAAGTAGCCGCTTTTTAGCTTATTGGTCTATGAAGTATGTTACTGGTAATCACAACTCATTACGAAAAATATCTGGGATAATCTACAACATGATGTGAAATTAGCTTTCAGATCAAATTGTCCAACCTGTCAAAAAAGATTATCCAGCTCTAAAATCAGAAGCGATTGTAAATGAAACGGTTCTCTGCGGTAGAAATATGATTCAAATTAGCTTCATGATTTCATACTGGAAGCTTTAGAAATTTACAAGAACGCCTTTTTTTACGCGTAGCTATACAGGAGGATATTCTTTTCACTATTTTCCCAGATGCCCGTATTCTGATAAAAGGGAGTTGCAACAAGCGTCAGGAACATACGTGGTTTGAACAATATATAGTATCGTACATGCATAAAAATAATCAGGTAGATGAAAACTAGAAGTACCATGATAAAAAGAGGTGTATTTATGCGTATTCTGTTTTTATTTGCCGGAATGATAACTGCGGCGAGCTTGCTTTATAAATGGCGCTATCGGATTATGAATACATTATTGGCTATTGGATTTTTAAGAAAAGTTGTGGTAAGTTTATCCATGAACGTGCCAGCAGTTCGTTCGAAAATTATACCGACAATGTTCCAGAAAAATACATCAAATTCTTAATCGGTGAAGAAGTTGTGAATTTTGCAGCTTCTTTTATCATGATAAAAGAAAAATGATGAGGGATTTGGTATGATGGAAGTCTAAGGGGAGGTCGAGGATGTACATAGATAACCAATATAATATATATCAAATCGCTTATCATTACGTAAAGACTTATCAATATGACGTGCTATTTGTAAGTGATCAGGAAGATGAAATATGGCTAGAGAAAAAAGAAGGGAAAAAATCTACAGTCATTCGCTTCCTAGGTCGTGGGTTTGATTGGAAGAACTATTTAAAAAAGGATATTGCAGTTGTTTTTCAAAAAGTTAAAGCAATGAAACGATTGTTGCGAGGTAAAGTTATTCAAATTTATAATGTTTACATATCCGAGCACGAGCCTGTCGATGATTGGGAAATGCTAAAGAAGCCAATGCAGCTAAATGAGAAGCACCCTATTTCCATGAATGTTTATTATTTGTCAGATGAACAGTTTGTGGAAGAGAAAATACGTTTGGAAAAAGATACAGATATAACAATAAATACCGCTGATTCTCAAGAACCTATAGATAAGGAAAGTCAGCTACACAATTATAAAAAGTATTTAAAGAAAAATGTTTTGGATCAAAAAGAGCAAACTCAGGCGGTATTCTCCTTTGGTAAGCCGCTATTTACCTATCTTATTCTTGCAATTTGCATTGGGATGTTTGTATTAGTAGAACTGAACGGTGGAAGTAGTTCCATGCAGCCGTTAATTGATTTTGGTGCAAAGTACAATCCTGCTATCATAGAACAAGGAGAATGGTGGCGCATCATTAGCTCTATGTTTCTTCATATTGGGTTCCTTCATTTACTCATGAATATGCTTGCTGTTTATTATTTAGGAACTTTAGTTGAACGTATATATGGCTCATTTCGATTTTTATGTATCTACTTTCTTGCCGGTATTGGTGGTGGGATAGCGAGTTTTGCCTTTTCTCCAAGTATTGCGGCTGGTGCCTCAGGTGCATTGTTTGGATTGTTCGGAGCATTATTATTCTTTGGATTACATAATCGGAAAATTTTCTTTCAAACAATGGGAACGAATGTTTTAGTTTTAATCGGAATTAATATCGTATTTGGTCTCTTCGTACCGCAAATTGATAATGGGGCGCATTTGGGAGGTTTAGTAGCTGGATTTATTGCATCTGGAATAGTCCATTTACCAAAGCGTAAAGAAACGTTTAAACAAATGATAGCAATTGTGCTATATTGCATTATTGCATATGGTCTTATTCAATTCGGTTATTACAATAATATGAATAATCAAGTGTATCATGTAATGCAAATAGAAGAATTGCTAAAACAAGAAAAGTACGAGGCTATCATTTCCCAAGCTAATCAGGCCTTAGAAAGTGAAGGGAATCTAGAAGCTGCCATCCTGTTTCATAGGTCTTATGCGTATATTGAATTAAATCAAGATCAAAAAGCGATTGAAGATTTAGAGCGAAGTATAGAAATTGATCATAGTTTTCCGGAGGCATATTATAATTTAGCAATTTTATATAAGAATAACGGGAAAGTAGAAAAAGCTAAATCAGCTATTGAAAGCGCGTATCAATTAAACCCTGACAATGATGATTTTATAAGGTTATATGAACAACTTACTGGTAAATCAGCTAACTAATAATGTATGGGTGCTTTCGAGTAGAGGATTCCTTTTTTCAAGAGGGTCATTAACGAGTATCTAAAACTACATAAAGCCTACTCTCACCTCGTTTCTTACATTAGATAATAGGACCTTTGTGAAACTTCAATTCGTGGGGGGGAAACAAAACCCCCACGAATTGAAGTTTCACTTTATTTTCATATTTTATTGAAAAGAATAGTTTTGTATCAGTTTTTCTTTTTTTCCGTTGATTTCATATAGTACAAGTAGATGCTTTTGTTCTTTATCAAATAAAATAATTGGTATATAGCTATTCAGCTCTTCATTGGTGGTATTTACTACGGGTATAACATAATTTTTATACAGTCCCTCCCAAAGTTGTCCAATAATTTTATTCGTTTGCGCTTGTGTCAATGATGGTAATGGCTTTGTGTTGTAATGGACTAAATCCGTAAGCGGTACGCTAAGATAGTTATCTGGATTAATATGGAAATAATGAAATAATTGATGCCAATGATAAAGAAGCTGTTGCTTCGTTGTTCGATCAAGTAAATCTTTCCATTCTTTTTCATAATTGTTATGAGGCTCTTTAAATGAATCAAGTGCTGTTGTCGGTGAATCTATGACATATAAGTAATCGCTAGACATGCGATGAATGCTTTTTATATCATTACTTGAGCGATGTATCTCACCATGATGAAATGAGATAGATTGAAATAAACTGCTATCTTCATGAAATAGTTTTTCCCGTAACTGAATGGTATCTGTATCCTGCGTCCATTTTGTCTTTGCCCCCTTTAATCTTCCGTTATCATATAGCAATGATACATCTTGTCGTAAATAGATCGGCATATTTGTGATAGAATCAGACTCCCATGTAATTTCATAATTATCCTTGCCTTTTTCCGAGAATAGTTGGAGCTGTGTCTCCGATTTAGAGAAGGTTGTATTATTATCAATTGGAAAGTATGTAATGGCAGGAGTAGAGTTCAGTCTGATTAGATATACAACTGCTATTACACATGCTGCTGTGATAATCGTAATAACTAAATGCCATTTGTTCATATGCTTCCCGCCTTTAAACTGCTTGTCTTAGTCCAATATATGAGTATAAGTTTTAATATATGATGGAATTGATGAACTCTTTAACTGGTTTATGCATAGTTATCCTTCCAGTGCTCAAACTATTAGTAATCTAACATGTTGGATAGGTGAGTTTATGGAGAAAGAAAAACAGCCATTATTTAAAGAGTTTAAAAAAAAATCGAGCGTATTTAAACGAACGATTAGCGGTTGATAAAAGTTTTGATATGATTCAACGAGATTTAGAATATGTTGGCGTTGAAATGTCACTATTTTTAATTGATGGATTTGCTAAAGACGACATTTTACTATACATCATGAAGTTATTTGCTAAGTTAAGTCCTGAAGATTTGCAACCTGATACGCTTACAAAATTAATAAAAACGTATATCCCCTATGTGGAAGTTGACGAGGTACTTGATTTAAACGAAGCTGCGGATTTGGTTTTAGGTGGGCCAGCGGCGCTAATTGTTGAAGGAATCAATAAAGTAATCATGATTGACGCTAGAACCTATCCAGCACGCTCCCCGCAAGAACCAGATTTGGAGCGAGTTGTAAGAGGATCTAGAGATGGGTATGTTGAAACGATTGTCTTTAACACTGCTCTGACTCGTAGAAGAGTTCGTGATAGATCGCTACGGATGGAATATTTACAATTAGGAAGAAGATCAAAAACAGATATTTGTATTTGTTATCTGGAGGATATTGCTGATAATCGTCGTGTAGAAAATCTAAAGAAAAAGCTAATGAAGATTGATACGGATGGCTTGCCTATGGCTGAAAAGACGATTGAAGAATATATTAGTGGAAGGCATTGGAATCCATATCCTACGATTCGTTATACAGAGCGACCAGATACAGCAGCAGCACATCTATATGAAGGTCATGTCATGGTCATTATAGATGGATCGCCAAGTGTAATGATTACTCCCGCTACGTATTGGCATCATCTACAGCATGCAGAAGAATATAGACAAAAACCTTTAGTGGGCGCATATTTACGATTAGTTCGTTTTATTGCGGTCATAGCATCGATATTCATCTTACCATTATATTATTTGTTTGCGAAGAACTCTGAATTTCTACCAGAGACTCTCCAATATATTGGCCCTGATGAGATAGGCGTTGTACCATTATTAGTACAATTTCTGATAGCTGAGATCGGGATTGATATTTTAAGGATGGCAGCAATCCATACTCCATCCTCCTTAGCAACGGCACTTGGCTTAGTAGCTGCTATTATGATCGGAGAGGTTTCTGTAGAGGTTGGTTGGTTTTCGCACGAAGTCGTACTATATCTAGCTGTAGCTGCGATTGGAACATATGCCACTCCAAGCTATGAATTAAGCTTAGCTAATCGGTTGGTACGCATATTCCTGCTACTATCTTCTGCTTTATTAGGAGGTATTGGATATATTTTAGGAGTTACGTTATGGCTATTATATCTAACAAGGATGAAGGCTTTCCATGTGGCTTATTTTTGGCCATTTATCCCTTTCTCTTACCGTCCATTTCGTGATATATTTCTACGATCACCCATTCCGCTTAAAAATAGGCGACCTGCTTTTTTACACCCCAAAGATCCAGATCGTTAAACGTCTGGATCTTTTTTTATAAGTTAAGAAAGTATAAAATCAGTGCAATGACTGCGTTAAGCCAAGTAGTTATTTTGAAATGTTTGA
>NZ_CANMAB010000128.1:0-10246 GCF_947495635.1 uncultured Virgibacillus sp.
ATACGTTTCTTTTCGTTCTGCTAACATTTTGTTATAGACAAAGCGAACGCAACCGAAGGTTTTACGTATAACCAAAGCCTGTTCATCTGTTGGATACACTCTAAACTTGTACGCTTTATTTTGTTTAGCCATATCAAATCACCTCACTTTATCCTTTGTTTTACTACTTCAATAGGCGAACCGCAGTCGTCAACAAACAAAAACTTCTTGACCAAAACATTTCTTTCCATAACTTTTTACGAACATGAGGAAAATCCCTCTTGATAAGTCTTGGACTGGCACTTTTATAGGCATTGATGAATTACGATCATTCACTGTTGGGTTGTGCTCTGAACAAAATATGAATATGGTCAATATCGTGGTTCCATTCGACTAATGTGATATTATATTTTCCACTCAACGACACAAACTGATCTTTAGCATAGTCTGAAAATGGTATCATCTATTACTTTCCTTCGATACTTCACAACAAACACAAGATGGTAATACATCAAGAACACTGAATGATTATTACTGTCTAATTTCATTTTTATATCAATCCTTATACTTTATAAGACTGATTATACCATGTTGAGCAAAAAAGGAAAAAAGCCTTTGGGATGTCGCCCAACCGAAATTCATCTCCCCCTTACCATTGGGCTACGCCCTTCACAAGCTTGAAGATGGAGACTTCTTTCGGAAGTACGTTAAAATCTTGTGTAAGACTACATCTTTTGTATACATGTATATACATGTATATACATGTATACAGTTTGCAAATTCGTTTCCCCTTTTCTTTGCTACTTATAAATTGGCATACTTTTTGCTACATAATTATGAAAGGGAAATGAAATATAGGGGGTATTTACGATGGAATTCAAGTACATTAAAATAACTTATAACAGCAATATAGCCGTGGTAGAGCTGAATAATCCACCGGCTAACGCATTATCTACTACAACTATTGGAGAATTACGATCAGCTTTTAAGCAATTAGCCGATGCAGAAAATGTACACGCTGTCATTTTAACTGGTTCTGGTAAATTTTTTGCTGCCGGTGCAGATATCAAAGAATTTGTACCTGCTATGGGAGATTACGACAGAGGAATACAGATGTCAGAGTTAGGTCAACAACTTTGTAATGACATCGAGCAACTAAAAAAGCCGGTAATTGCTGCCATTAATGGGCCAGCACTTGGTGGAGGTTTAGAATTAGCAATGGGCTGTCATTTTCGCATTGCCGTTAATGAAGCAAAACTCGGGCTACCAGAAGTAAAATTAGGATTAATACCATCATTCGGAGGAACACAACGACTTGCTAGAATTACAAATATGGCTACTGCACTAGACTTAATTCTTTCCGGAAAACATATAGCTAGTCAAGAGGCTGTTAAACATGGTCTTATCCAAGTAACTGTTTCTGCGGAAGAACTGATGTCTACTGCTTTAACAATTGCAAATTCCTTTACTGAAGGAAATAGTATGGCAAGTGTTACTAGAGCAATACAAAGTATTGTAAAAGGTATTCATGAACCATTTGAAGAAGGATTAAAAAGAGAAAAGCAAAAATTTGCAGAGCTGTTTCTAACAGAAGATGCCAAAGAAGGTGTACAGGCTTTCGTTGAAAAACGGAAACCTTCCTTTCATCATAAATAATCGAGCAAAGGAGATTGTTAGCGTGGAAGAAGAAGTATTATTTTCAACAAATCATAATGGCGTTGCAACGATTACATTAAACCGCCCAAAAGCTATTAATTCACTAAACTATGAAATGCTCGTTCCAATTCGTAAAAAATTAACGGCATGGGAGCAAGATGACACTATTTGTATTGTAATTCTGAAGGGAGCAGGTCCAAAGGGATTCTGTGCTGGTGGAGATATTAAAACATTATATCAAGCCAAGAATAATCAAGAAAGCTATGAACAAGCGATTACATTCTTTAAAGAAGAATACCTAACCGATCAATTAGTTGCTAGTTTCTCCAAACCAATACTAGCTATTCTAGACGGTATTGTTATGGGTGGCGGAGTAGGACTTTCCTATGGGGCTAGCCACCGTGTTGTAACTGAGCGTAGCAAATGGGCAATGCCTGAAATGAATATAAGTTTCTTCCCAGATGTCGGTGCGGCTTACTTCCTGAATAAAGCTCCAGGTTATATCGGAAGGTATTTAGCGCTTACAGCAACTATTATCACTGCTACTGACATACTCTATGCCAATGGAGCTGATGCTGCTGTTTCCAGTGATCAATTAGATTCTCTTGAAACTCAAATTATGCAAACGAATTGGTATCAAGAGGAAGATAAAATGGCAAGGCTTGACCACCTACTAAAAACTTGTGAAACAGTTTCTTTACAAGAAGGGGAGTTAGCGTCTAAGCAAGCTAAAATTGATCAGCATTTCTCTTATGAAACTGTTGAAGAAATTATCAATTCACTAGAATCAGATGGTAGTGAATTTGCTAGTCGTACCAAAGAACTCTTGTTAACTAAATCGCCTATTTCCCTTAAAGTCACCTTAAATCAGATTATTAAAGGACAAAATAAAACCTTGGAGGAATGCCTGGAGACAGATTTAATCCTTGCTAAAAACTTTTTGAAGACGGAAGATTTTTACGAAGGTGTCCGGTCCGTTGTGATTGATAAAGACAAAAATCCGCAGTATCATTATCAACAATTATCTGATGTATCATCAACGGTTGTTCAATCATTCTTTACAATAGATTAACCAGATTAGTAGTTTGATAAAATAGTTAATGCAAAAGCCGAACTATCATTCGAAACGTTTTGGTACAACCCCGAAAATTAGAGTAAAAAATCTAACTACTGAGGGGGAACCACCCAGTCGAATCGTTCGGCTTTTGCTGGTTCTAAACGTTTGCTGCCGAATCAAAACAAATTTTCTAACAGCCTAGGTTTTTAAAACCACCGTTCCGTTACTACTTTTTTTCTTGTATAAAATTGTACCCCGTCTTTTCCATTGGTTCCTAAATCTCCATAGAAAGACGCCTTGTTTCCTGCAAAGGCAAAGAAAGCCATTGGTGCTGGCACATTCACATTTACCCCAACCATTCCAGCATCTATTTTCTCACGAAAGATTTGTGCATACTTACCACTTGATGTATAAATAACCGCCCCATTCGCAAATTTTGATTGGTTCGTTAATGCTATTCCAGCTTCTAAATCCTTTACACGGACAACGCTTAACACAGGTGCAAAAATTTCATCCTGCCATATTTTCATATTCGGCGTCACGTGGTCAAAAATCGTTGCACCAACATAATAACCATCTGGTGTTTCTTCTTCAATATAGCGACCATCCACGAGCAGGTCGGCCCCCTCTTCTACTCCCGAATCGATATAACTAATTACTTTTTCCTTATGCGATTCACGGATAACTGGGCCAACAAAAGTTGATTCATCCATTCCATCTCCTGCTTTTAACTTTTTTGTTTCTGAAGTAAGCAAATCAAGGAAATCATCTGCTATATCATCAACAACTGCTACAACAGAACAAGCCATGCAGCGTTCCCCACTACTGCCGAATGCGGCACCAATGACACCCTGAACTGTTTTCTCTAAGTCACAGTCAGGCATAACAACGGCATGATTTTTCGCACCAGCAAGTGCTTGAACACGCTTGCCGTTGGCTGTGCCTGTTTGATACACATGTTTCGCCACTGGCTCTGAACCAACAAAGGAAATTGCTTCGATATCCGGGTGGTCCAATAAACCATTAACTACATCTTTTGCACCATGAACAAGATTCAACACCCCTTCTGGAAAACCAGATTGATAAAATAAATCAACAAGTCGTTCAGCCAAGATCGGGGTACGTTCTGACGTTTTTAATACAAAAGTATTTCCGCAAGCAATTGCTAAAGGATACATCCAAAGCGGTACCATCATTGGAAAATTGAATGGGGTAATACCAGCAACAACTCCAAGAGGATAACGCCAAATCGACCCGTCTATCCCTTTTGCAATACTTGGAAGAGCATCTCCCATCATTAAATTAGGTGTAGAAGTCGCTAACTCTACAACCTCTATCCCACGCTGAACCTCTCCTTCAGCGTCTCGCAATGACTTTCCATTTTCTAACGTAATAATCTTAGCTAATTCTGCTTTATGTTCTTTTAATAGTTGAAGATATTGAAATAAATATCGGGCACGATTTGGTACTGGAACAGTAGACCAATGCCCATATGCTTCCTTCGCAGCGGCTACTGCTCGATCAACATCTTCTTTTTCAGATAATGCTACTTGTGCTATCGTTTCTCCTGTTGCAGGATTTGGAATATCAACCATTTCTCGTCCACTCGATTCCACCCACTTATTCCCAATATAATTCTTCATCACTTTCACTTCCGAAGAAATCATTTTGTTGCCTCCTTCTTCCTTGATTGTTCTTTTACCCGTTGGTAAAGTACAGCCATATCCTTTTCGCCATATCCTTCTTTTTCAACCGATTTATATAGTTCTAGTAATGATTTACTAATTGGTAAATCTAACTGATTCGCATCAGCAACATCCATCGCAAACTCCAAATCTTTTCTAAGCAATTTCAAGGAAAATCCTGGTTTGTAATCGTCGCTAGCAATAAAGGTTTGGTAATTTCGTTCATAGATCCTACTCTGCCCATAGCTAACATTTAGCATAGAGAACAAGTCGTCTAGATCAATGTTTTTCTTATTAGCAATATGCAAAGCTTCACTAACTCCTGCGGTATAAAAACCAATTAATAGATTATTAATCAATTTAACAGTTGTTCCACTGTCTATTTGCTCATCTACATGGAAAATATTCTCGCCTAGTACCTCGAGTACAGGTAGCACAAGGTTATAAACTTCTGTAGGCCCACCGACCATCACAGTAAGTGTTCGATTCTCTGCTCCAATTACTCCACCGCTTACAGGAGCAGCAAGAAAATGAATTTCTTTTTTCTTGCAAGCCTCCGCAATTTTTTGATTAAGTTCAGGTGCGACAGTGCTAGTATCTACTAATAATTTACTCGAATCGCTATACTCAATAAGTCCATCTTCACCTAAGTAGACTTCTTCTACTGCTTTTGATGACGGTAGGCTTGTAAAAATCAGCTCACTGCTTGCTACAACCTCTGAAATAGATGAGGCTATTTCCCCACCTTGCTCTTTCAATTTAAGGACCGCTGTTTCACTTAGATCATACCCCGTTACATGAAATCCTGATCTTATTAACCCCTTTGACATTGGTAGTCCCATATTACCTAAACCGATAAACCCAATTTTATTCATGATATCCCTCATTTCTTTATAAAATAGAGAAGATTCACTCCCCTTTGAATGTACAACCAGAGATTCAACGTGAATTATCTACTACGTTACCCCAAGAAATAACCATTTTTCTCAATAACTTCATTAGCGATTTCTTGTTTCTTTGTAATTATATTTGTATGCATAACAGGGAATGCGTTAATTTCGTTAATTAATTGCTCTTTATCCTCCTCAGAACAAATAGATGAAATGAGTACGATGGCATTGCTCTCCAATCGATAATAGCTTTCTTCACATAATATTTCAGTCATTTTCTTCCTAAATTGCTGATGCTTTTGAATAACCTCTGAATTTATATGGGAGCCCTTCATAACGTATAGCTCCTTCACACAATCCGCTAAAATGCGAGCATATACTTGGTTTAGATTGCGCAAATCGCACGTATTAGAAAGCGCATTCATAATGATGTTTACTATTTTACTTGCATAACGTACAAACAGATTATTGCTTGAACCATTCACGAGTTCTTCTTCAATCGTTGACTTGAATTGACTATACTTTTTGAGAAATGATTTAGCTATCGTCAAACGGTTTATTTCATTAGTACCTTCAAAAATTCGATTGATTCTAGCATCACGATAAATTCGTTCTACCTCATACTCTTGCATATACCCATAGCCGCCATGAATTTGTACAGCCTCATCCACAACATAGTCTAATACTTCGGAAGCAGCTACCTTATTCACTGAACAGTCCATTGCATATGCCGAGAGATTTTTTAAGACGCTTTCATCGTTTTCCTTGTCTAACCGATCTATTCTATCTGCTGTGTAATAAGCAGAGCTTTCAGCACCATATATCGCGATAGCCATATTCGCTATTTTTTCTTGAATCATGCCAAATTGTATAATTGATTGCTTGAATTGTTTACGCTCTTTGCCATAGCCAATAGCAATTCTCAAAGCCTGCTTTGAGGTTCCAATATTTGCGAAGGAGAGTTTTAATCTAGCTAGATTTAGAATATTTAATGCGATATGATGTCCTTTTCCAATTTCACCTAATACTTGATCTTCAGAAATTCGAACATCTTCTAAAATAACCGTTGCTGTGGAAGAACCCTTAATTCCAAGCTTTTTTTCCTCTGGACCAATAGTTACTCCTGGTGTGGATCTTTCGATAATAAATGCCGTCATTCCTTGATCAGTATTTGCAAATACAACATATACATCTGCAATATGAGCATTAGTTATCCATTGTTTCTCTCCATTTAATACCCAATCTGTAGTGTCTGCTACCTTTTTAGCTGTTGTATTCGCCGAAAGAGCATCAGACCCAGCATTTGGTTCCGTTAAGGCATAGGCGCCTACCCATTCACCCGATATGATTCTAGAAAGGTATTTTTGCTTTTGACTTTCCGTTCCGTAATAAACAAATGGCAAGGTACCTACTCCGGAATGAATATTAAAAGATACACTAAATGATCCAGCAAATCCCATTTTTTCTGCAATAAGTCCAGCAGTTCGTTTGCCCATTGCTAATCCACCATAAGCTTCAGGAACATCCGCACCTAATAACCCTAAATCACCAGCATACTTAAATAGCTCTCTAGCTACTTTATAATCATGCGCTTCCAGCTTCTCCATATCTGGGTTCACTTGTTCTAATACAAATTTATCAATTGTTTTCGCAAAAAGTTCTTCCTCATCTGAATGATTTTCGAAGCTACTAGACGATTCATGTGGAAATATAGGATGGTGATGTGTTGATTCTGTTTTTTCCATGTACCTTTCCCCCTTCACCTCTACAATGCAATTTCCATGCCAACTTTTTCAGTGTGTCTACCTGTAAAAACAATGGCAAAAAGTGTTACATGTCTATACAATTGCACATACATATTAACAATTAAGTCCTCCCTACTTGGTTAACAGTTTTAACTAATATATATAACCAAAGCGTAAGTGCGCGATTAGAAACGTAGCGACTGGAGCAAGTCAACGGAGATAAAGGAATCACGGTGAGCTTGTGAGTCGGTGATAACTTATCTTAGAGCGATTCGTGAAGTCGCCTACTATCTGGGTGCTGAAGCTGCACGCAGCTCAACACGTCCATATTTATCCACCTGGCAAATTTTATAATTTCTTAGTCTATAACAAAAGATCACAGCTACTCCCCCTGTGATCCTATGTATTATAATTTTTGTCTAATGCATATCGGGAAATTTTATTATATAAGGTGGCTCGAGACACACCTAATAATTTAGCTGCCTGTGATTTGTTCCCCTTTACTTGTTCTAACGTTTGTTTAATTAACTCCTGTTCTTCCTTTGAAGCTTCAGCTAAAAGTTCTCTTCTTTTTTTTAGACTTTGAACAGGTGCAAGCGTACCTTCTTTCTGTAATTCGATATGAAGAAATTCTGGTAATGCATTAAATGAAATATGTTCTCCATCTGTTAAAACAAATAATCGCTCTAAAATATTCATAAGCTCACGAATATTTCCAGGCCAGTCATACTTGTACATCAACTTCAATAACTGTTGATCAATTGTTTTTACATTTGCCTGATAAACTTTAGCCAATTGCTGTAATTTATGGGCTATTATGATAGGAATATCGTTTTTCCGTTCTCTTAATGGCGGAATATCGATAGGGATTACATAAAGTCTATAGTATAAATCTTCTCGAAATTTACCATCATGTACCATTTGGGTTAAGTTTTTATTTGTAGCAGTGATTAACCGAAAATTTAAGGGGATTGGTTGATTTCCTCCCACCCTCTCTACCTTTTTCTCTTGAAGAACTCGTAATATTTTAGCTTGCATCCGTAAAGGCATATCGCCTATCTCATCTAAAAAAATAGTACCATTATGCGCTAATTCAAATTTTCCAGCTTTTCCTTCTCTATCGGCTCCAGTAAATGCTCCTTTTGTATAACCGAATAATTCCGATTCCATTAACCCCTCAGGAATAGCAGCACAATTAACACTTATAAAATCTCCGGCTTTCGTATCTCCAGCATAATGTATAGCCTTAGCAAACTGCTCCTTTCCTACACCACTTTCACCAGTTATAAGCACGGTAGCCTTGGAACTGGCAGCTTTCCTGGCAATCTTTTTAGCATTAGAAATAGCTGGGCTATCCCCTAGTATATCTTCAAAGTTTATGGCACTATCTAAAAAATTACTTACTTGCTTGAGCTGATAATTATGTTCATCTCGTTTATGTAATTGTTCCATGCGTTGGATAACTTGTTGAATTTCCGTTAACCCTTCGTAAACAAGAATTCCTGCTGCTCCGATTATCTTATTATCCTTCCAAATAGGAATACGATGTACCACCAAATCCTGACCTTGTAAGCGATGTGCCTGACTACGCTCTGGTACACCCGTCTTTAATACAACAGGTAATCTCGTATTATCTATTACGTTAGACGCATGTTGACCAACTGCTGCATCCTTAGGAACTCCAACATAACGGCTATACGCCTCATTAAATAACTGAATAACCCCATTCTCATCTACAACCGTTAACCCCTCGTATGCGGTATTAAAAATAAGCTCATACCATTTCATCAAATCCTCTGTTTTTTTCACCTTTTGAGTCAACTCTTTGTGATATAAAAGCAATTCTTTCTCTGTAAGAACCCCTTCTAACTTTCCACTTTCATCACTTACGATATAGCCTGGTAATTCACGAATATCCTGTAGTACTGTATCTTTGTTTAGCCTCACGAATGAATTCGTCATAACATTTGCTGTCTGTTGGTGAGATTTATCACCTTTTTCATTCATTAGGACAATAATATCCTGCAATCGTAAAATCCCTAACAAATGACCGTCTTGAGTAACTGGAAGCTCCGTTTCATTCAAATTTCTTAAGAGCTTTAGCGCTTCATGAACCTCCATTAATGGATCAATTGTTGTTGGCTTTGTATTCATCCACTTTTCAACCGTATCTAATTCTGGTTTCATCAAGGATCGATCTCCCCTTTGCAATTAAATATTTGGGGCAGTATGGAACAGCCTTTATCTTTATCAATCAAATGATTGAGCGCTTGTTCAATAAGCTACCATACTTAGGCCAAAATAATGAAAACCCTTACATTTTTTAGATGAACTATTAAATGAAACTTCAATCAGTTGGGGTTGTTTTAGCTTCCACTGATGGTTAGCAGCACAAGGGCATGACTTAAAGGCCCTTGAACCAAAAGGACATTTACTGGCAGTTGACCCCTCACTTCTCTATATTGGTTGCACTTTATTGCTTAAAGTGGGAGCTTACTGCCAGTTATATGCGGGATAAAGGCTTAACAGCAGTCCAGGAATAATTCGCATCCATTACATACTAGTACATACTAGGCACAAAACATGCTTAACTTAGTATATCATATATAGCCATTTTTCTGAATTATAGCATTCTTCAAGCACAATCGCAAATTTCCTTTACTGCTGTGTTGCTTAACTTTATGCATCCATATAATTAACTTACGTAGCCAATTACGTGATAAATTCCTCTTCTAGCAAAACAACTATAAAGATACACATGATTTTAACTAACTAAGCCAAACTAACTCGAAAGGAGGTAAAAAAATGGCTAAAGATAAGACAAAAACGAAGAATAAAAGTAAACAGGAATTGAATGAAATGAAGAATCAAAACAAATATAAACGTAACCGTCCTCCTGGTAACTAAAAACTATGGCAATATGTCCCCTTAAGCTTAAGCAATATTTCTACCGCAGATTTGCTTAAGCTTTTGATGGATTAGTTATTATAATAAAGTAATTCAATCCATGGTATTTTGTTTATTCCCTACCACAAGGAGATGACCTAAAGACCTTGGAACCCAATCGGACAGTTGATCCCCACTTATCCATATTGCTTTCACTTTATTCCTTGAGGTGTGGGAGTGATATGCGGGGTAACTGAAATAAAAAAAAACGGAGCAAAATTCGCTCAGTCCTTATCACTACATGCTCAGATTTTACGCTTCCTCTAGTAGCTATTATGGAATAGCTAC
>NZ_CANMAB010000129.1:0-10079 GCF_947495635.1 uncultured Virgibacillus sp.
AATATACATCAAACATTTCAAAATAACTACTTCGCTTAACGCAGTCATTGCACTGATTTTATACTTTCTTAACTTATAAAAAAAGTTATCACCCCATGCCTAGCAATAAGCATAAGGTGATTACGTTTTTCACATGAACGTGAGTAACCTCTTGAAGAGCTTTGCTCTAAACGCTTGAGGTTACAGCACGTATTAATATATTATTTTTCTCATAGTAAAACCGTTATCAAACTAAATGAATATACAAGATAACGTATAACTCCTATTATGCTTGTTTTTCAATATACACTTGATGTGGGAAAGGTATATCAATGTTATTTTGATCAAATGCTTCTTTAATTGCTTTACGAAGCTGTCTTTCAACTGCCCACTGTTCCATATTTTCTGTTTTTGCAATAACCCGAAGTGTAATATCAGAATCACCGATTGTTTGAACACCTAACACATCTGGTCCTTCTACAATTGTCTCATTCTCTTGCTTTATCTTGTCACAGACCTCTTGAAGGACTGTCATGGCATGGTCAATATTATCATCATAAGAGATACCAATGTCAACGAGAGCTCTCATATTACCACGAGAATGATTACTTAGTGAACTAATCTCTCTATTAGGGATAAAATTCAAAGTCCCGTCAAAGCTTCGAATTTGGGTTGTTCGTAAACCTACTTCTTCGACAATACCACCGTATCCTGCTGTCGTTACATAATCGCCAACATCTAGTTGTTTTTCCAGTAATAAGAAAAAACCAGTTACGACATCACTTACCAGACCTTGAGCACCAAAGCCAATTGCTAATCCGATAATACCTGCTCCGGCAATTAACCCTGCAGCATTAATTCCAAATATACCAAGCACTATTACCAAGGTGATAAAAATGAGAACATATGAAAAAAAACTAATTGCTAATGCTTGTAATGTTTGTGTTCTACCAACAGACATCTTCTTTTTAGTCTGTACCTTTGAGAAAGAAGATTGAATTAGTTTTTTTCCAATGGCACGAGTAATCAGGAAAGCAATCAGAATCGCGACTAATTGAATGAGTATAATACCAACATCTAAAATAACTTCTTCCCATTCGATGTTTTCCAACCATTTCATTTTAAAATCGACTCCTTTGCGAGTTATGATTATAACAAAAATTTCATCTGTAAAAAAGCACAAAATAGTTTTTGATGGAGTTGTTTTCGAAATTTAACCTATTTCATTTTCCATTGTTCACCAATCCATTACTATCGCAAATCCAATATGTAAAATATTAAACGATCGTATCTTTCTTATATGGTATCAGTTCCTCATAGCTATATGCTCTGAGGAACTGTCTGAAAATGGTAATGCAATCAATAATCCCTTAATAACGCTCTATAAAAAATCTGCTTACCAAATACCACCCTTTTAAAGGGGTATAGCCAACCAAATTTGGTTGGCTATATCCCTTTAGTTGAATAAGATAGTTAATCTAGAGACCTGAATCTTGCTTCTAGAAAAAGAAGGAGTTACTATTCTCTTCCCCAATTTTATTAATCATAAACCTCCTAGATAGATTATTAAATATACGAAAGCGTTAATATAGAGTTAGCTATATGATAAGTCTATCAAATCATTATAAGAAATTCGCTAACGTAAGTGGATGACAATGATTCAATAGGAAGCATATATACCACCATTCCTTCATATGTACATATAATAATAAAAAGGCATCATAGGTCTTAGCCTATAATGCCTTTAATAACTATTTATTACTCAGCTACATATGGCAATAAAGCCATTGTGCGAGCACGTTTGATTGCTTTTGTAAGCTTACGTTGGTATTTTGCTGAAGTTCCTGTTACACGACGAGGAAGAATTTTCCCGCGCTCAGAGATGAAACGTTTTAGCAAATCCACGTCTTTGTAATCAATGTGTGTAATTCCATTTGCAGTGAAGAAACACACTTTACGACGCTTTGCACGTCCGCGACGAGCTGCCATAAATAACCCTCCTTTTCATTTTAAAATGGTAAATCATCATCTGATATATCGATAGGCTCTCCATTATTTTTAAATGGGTCCTCTTGGTTTCTATTTGGTTCAAATTGGTTCTGGTTTCTATTTGGTTGGAATCCTGATGTATCCTGTCCTCCACCTTGAGAGGTGCCTTTAGATTCTAAGAATTGTACGCTGTCTGCAACAATTTCTGTAACAAAAACAGTTTTCCCATCCTGACCTTCAAATCTACGCGTTTGCACACGACCATCAACCCCAACCATACTTCCCTTTTTCATGAAGTTCGCTAGGTTCTCTGCTGGTCTACGCCAAACAACACAATTAATGAAGTCGGCTTCACGGTTCCCCTGTTGATTAGAGAATGGACGGTTTACTGCAAGTGTAAAGTTAGCTACAGCTACTCCACTTGGTGTATAACGTAAATCAGGATCCTTCGTTAACCTGCCGACAAGAACGACACGATTTAACATCAGAACCACTCCTTATTATTGATCATCTTCTCGAACTGCAATATGACGAATAATATCATCAGAGAACTTCGCTAGGCGATCAAATTCGTTAATCGCTTGTTCATCAGCACTGAAGTTAATGATTACATAATATCCATCACGGTAGTCATTGATTTCATAAGCAAGACGCTTCTTACCTTTTTCATCAACCTTTTCAATCTCCGCGCCATTATCAGTTAGAATTCCATTGAAACGCTCAATTAAAGCTGTCTGCGCTTCCTCTTCCATATCTGGGCGGATGATGTACATGATTTCATATTTTCTCATCCGTAACACCTCCTTTTGGTCTTAGCGGCTCCTAAATATTGATCAGCATTATTGCCTCCCGCAATAGGAGCAAGGAGTAATCGTAAATTATAATTACTCACAATAGTGTATTATACCAAATCATATTGTAAATAACAAGCCTTCGAGAGATCCTTCAATACATTATACATATATAATATTCGTCCTTAGCGGTTATTTCCTGACTATACATTAAAGCGAAAATGAATGACATCTCCATCTTTTACAACATAGTCTTTACCTTCTAACCGCACTTTTCCATTCTCTTTTGCCTGTGACATTGTTCCTGCTTCTACAAGATCATCATATGATACCGTTTCAGCGCGAATAAATCCTCGTTCAAAATCTGTATGAATAATTCCAGCTGCTTGAGGGGCTTTAATTCCTTTTTGGAATGTCCATGCACGGACCTCCTGTTCTCCTGCTGTAAAGTAAGTAGCTAAGCCTAATAAATGATAGGAAGCTTTGATTAATTTATCTAACCCTGATTCAGCTATTCCTAGATCTTCAAGAAACATTTCCTTTTCTTCGACATCAAGCTCAGCAATTTCTTCTTCAATCTTGGCACATACAACGATAACCTCGGCGTTTTCCTTTGCGGCATAGTCTTTAACCTTTTGTACGTTCTCGTTTGTATCAGGATCGGCAACCTCTTCTTCACTCACATTTGCTACATAGAGTGTCGGTTTACTAGTTAATAGATGTAGACCTTTTACCACTTTATATTGTTCTTCTGTAAAATCTAGTGCACGTACAGGCTTTTCTTCTTCTAAACCAGCTTTAATTTTGACTAGTATATCATACTCTGCAACAGCTGCCTTATCTTTCTGTCTAGCCAATTTTTCTACACGTTGAAAACGTTTGTTAACTGTTTCCAAATCAGCAAGAATTAGTTCCAAGTTAATGATTTCAATATCATCAATAGGATCAATTCTTCCAGATACATGCGTGATGTTATCATCTTGAAAACAACGTACCACTTGGCAAATCGCATCAACTTGACGAATGTGGGATAAAAATTGGTTTCCTAATCCTTCGCCTTTACTAGCTCCCTTCACAATACCAGCAATATCCGTAAATTCAAATGCTGTAGGTACTGTTTTTTTTGGTTTTACTAATTCTGTTAATTTATTTAAGCGATTGTCTGGTACTTCCACTATTCCGACATTAGGATCAATTGTAGCGAATGGATAATTCGCTGCTTCTGCCCCTGCTTGTGTAATAGCATTAAATAATGTTGATTTACCCACATTTGGAAGACCGACAATTCCTGCTGTTAGAGACATTCAACTTTCACTCCTTAAGGATTCCATTCATATAAACGCGTTTGTCATTCTAATTATAGATATTTGCTAGACAAATGACAAGCTGACAAAAAACAAAAATAGGCATAGAAACATGCCTACTTTTGCGTTTTACCCTATCACGTTGTAAATATTTCTGTCTGTCTGCTACCATTGTAACATTTTCTAGGTGTCATAGTCTATTTTAACTACTTTTATTCTTCTGCTTTTTCTAGCACTTTTTTCATTTTTTTAGTGAATTGTCTTCGCGGTATCATCACACTATGATCACAGCCTAGACATTTAATTCGAATATCCATACCCATGCGAATAATTTTCCAGCGATTTTCCCCACATGGATGCGGCTTTTTCATCATGACGACATCATTTAACGCAAACTCTTTTCCTTCCATCTTGTTTTTCTCCTTTTTATCTCATTATAACTACTATTTATTATTCTCGCTCAGGTGTTTGTTCCGTTTGACTATTCCCTGATTCTTCATAATTTAATTGGTTTCTATTTGTCTGCGTTTGTTGCAGTTGTGATTTATCACGGTTGAGAATGTTATCTTTTTGTTCACGAGAATACATAACAATTCGTGGTGCAGGGATTTCAATACCTGCTTTATACAGCTTATCCTGCATTTCTTTACGAATATTTCTTTCGCCTGCCCATTGAAAGCCTGGCAGCGTATCTGCAATTACTCGTATAACAAAGTATGAAGCTTCTAAATTTTGCACACCGATAATCTCTGGAACACCGACTAGAAAGTCATACTTATCAGGTAACGTTACTGCCACATCATTAATAATCTTCTCCGCATCATCTACACTGCTTTCATATGGAACGTTAATATCAACAATAGCTAGACCATTATGAATAGAGTAATTTATAACCTGAGTAACATTTCCGTTTGGTAAGATATGCATTTCACCTGTCCAACTCAATACTTTTGTAGTTCGTAGACCAATTTCTTCAACTGTTCCTTCGATACCAGCTACTCCAACATAATCCCCTACTGAGAATTGGTCTTCAAAAATAATGAAAAATCCTGAAATGATATCTCTAACAAGATTCTGTGCACCAAAACCAATAGCTAGTCCTGCAACACCAGCACCAGCTAGTAACGCTCCAACCTGAAAACCTAATACATTATCAAGTATCATGATGAACGCAATAAAGTATACAACATAGGTTATCGTACTTTTAATTAATTTTTTTAAGGTATTTTCTCGTCGTTCTGTAATTCGAATTGGGCCATTCTCTCTTCGTTTAAATAAACGATCGACTACCTTACGGGTGACTCGGACAATTATATAAGCTAGTAGTAAAATTACTAGAATTCGAAGTACACCTAACCCTATCGCTAGCCAAAAATCTGCCCCAGTTATATAATCCCAAAACTTAGATAACTCATCACTAAAATTATTTATTTCCTTGCTAACTTCTTCCTTATCCATATGTACCTCCTCCTGCTGTAAATACCTATGTTTTTTTATTTTCTAATTTATCCCATACCGGAAATAATAATAGTCGCGTTAAAACGTATAAATTTAGTATGCCATATATGGGGTACAAATAGTTTATTAATGTCGAGAAACCTAGTGCTGTTAATGGAATCATTGTAACCAAGGTAACAGAAACAATCAACCATAATGGTTTTTTTATATACTCCTTTATACGCGTTACGATACCCAAAATTCCAGAAGCTGCGGTTGTAAAAATAGCAAACCATAATAGAATACTCATCAGTATTAGCATTTCGAACGGGTAGTGCTTTAAAATTGCAAATAAGGGAATCTCATATAACAGTAATTCATCCGCTATTTGAATTAAGCTATTATTATAAATAAACGAGATAACACCAAGTATTAATCCACTACCAACACTTGCTATCCATATCTCCTGCTTGGACTTTACTTTGTTCCCAATTGCCCCCAAGACCGCAATTAGCGGAAGAATATTTAACGCAGTAAATGGAAATGCGGCTGTCCAATTACGCTGCTCATCCCAATGTGAAAATAAATCAAGTTGTTGATCAATGGTAAACCATAATAATACAAATAGCAGTCCTGTCAATAATAATGGTAATATAAATTGATTCATAGAAAGTAGCCCATTTATTCCCTTCATAAATAAAATAATAAGCGCAATAATTATAATACTTATACCCCACCAATAGGGAAAATTAAACGCTTGAGAAGTTGCCCCACTTCCAGCAATCATAATTACGGTTGTTGTAAAAAGATAAATAAATATCATGACATCATATATTACAGTAAGTTTCTCACCGACAATTTCACGTAGCACTGGTAAATAATGCGTCGATTGTCGTTCAAAGCTTATGGTCATTATCACTATACAACAAATCGAAAAAAATAGGCCAAATAAACAAATAGCTAGTCCACTTTCATGACCAAAAAATTGCCACAATTCCCTCCCAGAAGCATATCCAGCTCCTATTGTTGTTCCAATAATTAAAAACATCCATTTCATACCCGCACGCAGCATGTAAGTTCCTCCAATAATTTAAGAATCGATGTATAGATTTCAAAAAATTTCCGTATACTATACCAATATGTATTTGGAGGATAAGCTATGAATTTAAAAAGCAGATTAGGCCGGAGAAATGAAAATTTCCGTATGCTACATACAGAACCTAATTTTTTACACGTTATGCGTGAGAAAATTATTTCCTGGATGCCGCACTCGCCACGTGATTATGTAGTGGTATGTATTGGTACGGATCGTTCTACGGGAGACTCTTTAGGTCCATTAACTGGTACACTACTAGCTGAGAAAAAAATTAAACATTTATCGATCTATGGTACACTAGATGAACCCGTTCATGCCACCAATATACATGACTATTTACAGGATATTTATAGCAATCATCACAATCCTTTTGTAATCGCAATAGATGCCTGTTTAGGGAAACACACGTCCATTGGACACCTTATTACTGGTACAGGGCCAATAAAACCTGGAGCAGCCTTTAATAAGCCCCTGCCTGAAGTTGGTGATATTCACCTTACAGGTGTTGTTAATGTTAGTGGGTTTATGGAGTATTCTGTTCTGCAAAACACTAGATTAAGCTTAGTGATGCGAATGGCTAGTAAAACAGCGGACTTATTAGAACAGCTTGATCAGCGATTAATTTATCAGCACCATTCTCCTGCAGTTGTCATTCAAGTCGCCAATCCTACAATACCTAATTAGATTATTGAAGTGATTCGATGGTGTGTACATGCATAGAACAAAAGCACAAGCGCTCGATTAAAAATCGTAGCGACTGGAGCGAGTCAAATGCTATAAAGAAATCACGGTGCGGTTGCGAGCCGATGATGACTTATCGTCCATGAAGTCCCTAGTTTATAGGCGTTGGCATTGGAGCTGGACACGGCTCAACACGCTCCTATTTATTGACATGGGCAAATTTTATAATTACCTTGATTTCCTAAACTATTAGAGAAACGGAGCAAAATTCGCTCAGTCCTTATCACTAAATGCTCAGATTTACGCTTCCTCTAGTAGCTATTATGGAATAATAGCTACTGCTTGCTTGACCACCACTCCGGCTGCCCACTTCCCTTTCCGTGGGGTTTGTCCTTCAGCTAACTTTTTTAGCAAAACCCGCTCAAAAAAGTGGATCTTCAGGTCAAACATTTCCCACAGGAGTTGAAGTGGCCGGCCTTCGCTATTATCAGGCTCTACAACGCTAGCATGAAGTAACACAGCTGCTTTTATACTCACGGATAGCGATTTTCACTTTACCCATTGTAAAAAAAGTCAACCTATTACTTATGACAAGAATTGTTGCACCTTCTCATAGCGGAGACTAATTACGTAGACTCCTGCGGGATTAGCGCGAGCCGAAAATCCACTTTGCAACGTAGGAACCGAACCACTTCGCATGAGGTAAAGGAAACACAAATAGCCACAGCGATTCACTGTTGACTTATCATAATCATAATCGTAGGTCTCGTCGGCATCTATGAAACGACTTACTCTGTTATACACAATCTTAATCAACAAAAAACAGCGATACTCATGCTGTGATCGCTGTTTCCCTATCTACTAGTTATTATCTTTTTCCAGCTTTTTAATGCGTTCTTCTAATTCTGATAGTTTTTTATACTTATCATGTATCCTTGAGCGGATGCGTTGAATTATAACAACTATATTAAAATAGTAACAATTACTGCTAATAACCAGCCTATGTATATTTCCATATACGAAAGTTACCCCCTCATTTAGAATAATTGATATATATAATATATAAAACCTACTGTAATAATAGCTGGCAATAGATTTCCGATTCGAATAGATGTGATTTTTAGTAGATTGAAGCCAATCGCAAGAATTAGTACTCCACCTACTGCAGTTAGCTCTGTTATCATGCCATTCAGAAAACTTTCTGGAAGGATTTGTTCTATTTGTGTAGCTAATAAGGCAATACTACCTTGATATAAAACAACCGGGATAACCGATAGGATAACCCCAAACCCTAAAGTTGTCGTTAATACGAGCGCTACAAATCCATCAAGAATTCCTTTTGTAATTAATACTTCATGATCACCACGAATTCCACTATCTAAAGCACCAATTACCGACATGGCACCTATTACAAAAATTAGTGATGCAGTGACAAAACCTTGGGATACGCTAAAATCACTGCTTTTCGTCGTGAATTTACTTCCTATCCATGTTCCCAGACTATTTAATCTTACTTCTAGATTCAATAGTTCTCCTAGAATTGCCCCTGTAAGTAAGCTGAGTAATACAATGATAATTAACTCTGTGGAAAGTGCCATTTGAACCCCAATAATCATAACCGCCAATCCAATTCCTTGCATAACTGTTTCTTTATACCGTTCAGGAATTTTTGTAAAGAGTAAACCAAACAAACTACCAATGATGATTAATACGCCATTGATGATAGTTCCATATAATGCCATGACCTCATCATCCCCAATAATTGAATTAATTTAATAGATGCTTGCAATGTCTCTCATTGCTTTTATAAATGGAGTTATTTCTTCTTATGTATTGCTTCTCGAAAGACTTACTCATACAGCACCTTGTTCGCTGGTTTGCAACATTTCATGCATTAGTGAACTACATTGTAGACAAGCTCGTAATGCGATCTGATAATGTGCATCCAGTATCGTAGCAATTTCATGTGAAGATATATCTTTACTATTAAATGCTATCATTGGCAGAGATCATTTATCTATCCTATAGCACGTAACACCAGAAATTGCTTGGAGCTCATTCACAAGCATTTGCGTTAATAATGTTTCACGTGAAACAAACTCCTCTACTTGTTTTTCAAATAAACTTAAAGCAGCAAGTAAACCAGCTATCGCTAGCGTATTCAACGTACCACTTTCATATACTTCCACCATCCGTTTGGTTGCAATACTTCCTCTGAATGGCTTCCCATCCCCCCATGAATAAGTGGTTTTAATTCACCCTTGTACCATAGTATGCCCCCTCTTTTGGGGATCGCACCTATTTCATTCATTACCCTCATCATCGCCTCGATAACTACTGGTGGTTTCGGATAAGATGAAGCAGCTTGATCAAAATATATCATGATCTATCCGCCAATTCTATTTAGACTATAAGCTGAAGCTCATTAATTTATACGTGTATAGAACAAAAGTACAAGCACCGATTAGAAACGTAGCGAATGAAACAAGTCAACGGAGCTAAAGGAATCACAGTGTGCTTGCGAGCCAATAATGACTTAGATTAGGGCGATTCGTGAACTCGCCTAGTTTCTGGGCGCTGGATCTGGGCGCGGCTCACCACACCTCTATTTATCCACATAGGCTAATTTTATAATTTCCTAGACTATTAGAAAAACTGAGCAAAATTCGCTCAGTCCTTATCACTAAATGCTCAGATTTACGCTCCCTCTAGTAGCTATTATTCCATAATAGCTACTGCTTGACCACCACTCCGGCTGCCCACTTCCCTTTCCGTGGGGTTTGTCCTTCAGCTAACTTTTTT
>NZ_CANMAB010000130.1:0-9881 GCF_947495635.1 uncultured Virgibacillus sp.
CATAATAGCTACTAGAGGAAGCGTAAATCTGAGCATTTAGTGATAAGGACTGAGCGAATTTTGCTCCGTTTTTCTTAGGTATTTATGAATCAGATTGTTAAGTTTGGTTTGGGCAAAAGTAGCGGGCACCTAACCAGTTAGTAATGAGGAGGATGTTACCATCAATGATAGAGTGGTAAGTAAGTTTTTTGGCTTGATGTTAGTGGATGTATTTACTTTTGGCATTCCTTTGTACTTTCTTCATGTATTCAAAAGACCTAAAGTAACGATGATAGCATCCATGTTTATGTTTCCGATAATCTTTTTGTGTTTATGGTTGATCCTTGAACTAATGTAAAGCAGCTTCACTTGTTTTTCTAAATGATAGAGCTTCAATGGAAAATGGATATACTAAGTAGCTTGTAGCATTTCTAGTCAATTAGGAATGCTTTTATATTTATTCCATTAAATTATCCAAAATGATAAGTATTTATTGAATTACAATAAATTTTGCATTATTATGTTGTTAATGATAAATAAGTGAGGTGCTTTCATGAAGATTAAGAAAGGTACAACCATTTTTTTAAAAATAGCTGTTATCATTATTGGAATTATTGTACTTACATTATGTGTATTTTGGCTACCTTCGTTGGCAAGTAATACCGCAGAGCAATTTCCAGCATTTCGTCATTTGCAATACCCCATTTTAGTAGGTTTGTATAGTACGGCAATACCTTTTTATTTTGCTTTGTATCAAGCTATAAAAATTTTAAACTACATTGAAATTCATCATGCCTTCTCGAAGGCATCAGTGATTTCCTTACGCTATATAAAATATTGTGCAGTGGTAATTAGTATTTTATATGTAATAGGCGCCCTATACCTTATGTCACAGCATGCTTTTCACCCTGGAGTAGCACTTATCGCATTTACAATTATTTTTGCATCCATTGTTGTATCCGTTTTTGCAGCGGTCCTGCAGCAATTATTAAGTAGTGCATTAGCGATCAAAACAGAAAATGATTTAACAGTATGAGGTGGAAATATGGCAATTATAATTAATATTGATGTGATGTTAGCGAAAAGAAAAATGAGTGTAACAGAGCTATCTAATCGAGTAGGAATTACAATGGCTAACCTTTCGATATTGAAAAATGGGAAAGCAAAAGCGATTCGTATATCCACGTTAGATGCGATTTGTAAAGCATTAGATTGTCAACCTGGTGACATTCTGGAGTATAAAATAGAGGATAGTGACCGATAAGTAAGCAATCTGGTTTGGTATTCGGTGAAACCTCTGTACCTACTATTCGTATAAGGTATAAAATGCTTTTTGCAGCATAAGGAGGTTATCGATTTGGAAAAGTGGGAGTATGCAGTTGAAACATGGACCTTAGGAATTACATCTGCAGATTGTGAGGAGTTGGAAGAGAAGTTAAATAAGTTTGGTAATGAAGGCTGGGAGCTAGTGAATATCATTCCTCAAGTGGGTGGATTCGGTGGAGAAGTATCGGTTAACTTTAACCAAATCGTATTTAAGCGAAGGGCGTAAAATTTATTAATATCGCCTTCTGTCAAAAAATCCCTGAGCATAGTAGGGGATTTTACAGTGGAAATTAAAATATTTTGATTGGTGTTTTAAAAATTCTTGGAATAACCAAGATTGAATTTGTCATTATGCATATTTTGTAAATCAAAAAAGAACAAATTGGGGGATAAATGAACTCGTATCAGATAGTATCTCCTTTTGTATTAGCTGGTGTACCCACATTTTTGGATTATCACATGATCAAGCGGAAATAGGAGCTCTTGTCTAAGGTTTTTATCATGAAATAGATATGTAAAACAATGTAAGGTATTTTTGTAGTCGATGTATTAATCCTATACACCTTAATTGATATGGTCGTTATTTCCCCTACTTATTCCAATCGTCTTTAGTAGCATGTATATCAAATATATGCCAAGGTAAGCACCAGTAATTAAAAAGAAGGGGTTTAATAAAATGGCGTGAATATCTGTCATTAATACAGTGTTATTTTTTATTACGTTATAAATAGACAATGCAAGGATATTTCCAAAAACAACTAGAGACAGCAACGCACAAAGATTAAATACAATTTCGAACCGTTTATTAGATTTTTGAGAAAAGTACAAAATAGTTGGTAAGATAGCGCTACCTAATAGAATTAGTATTTTCACAATACTACCACCTTCTTACAGTTTGTATCTTCAGTATTTACGGAAATACGAGACCCATACATATTTTTCTAACTATTACCGTTCTTTTTACTCTGGGTAAGATGAGGGGTAAATCGATAGGAAGAGAAATTCCGATGAAGGTTTCTTCCTGGAGATAGTTATTACGTTATTAGACGCTATAGAGAATGAAACATATCATTGGCTTTGGATTGGGATGGATTTTGTACAAAGAGACGTTTGAAATTAGTTAATGATCTTATGCATCAAGCCGTTTTGGGAGAAAATGAATTTACTCCAGATAAGTCTGTTCTGCTAACTACACATTGGGATAGTCATTTTCAATAATTTGTTCCAATGATAAGCATAAACTCGACAGGATTGTAAATGAATGCTGTCTAGAAAGCTTTATTGTGACAATCAAACAGATATTTATTGGAGTCTCCGACATTACCAAGAGACTGAGACAAAGAAATTAATTATCGTTCGTTTTTTGATCAGAATCATTCATTTAATACCTGACATAAGCGAGACTCCGGCGGGAACAGCACGAGTTCGAAGATCCACTTGGTAACGTGTTTTTCTTTACCAAGTTAGCTGATGCCGTGCCCCGCGGAAAGCGCGTATAGTTTCACGGTGCGGCGATAATCCTCCTATTGATAATATGATTATTCGTATTTTGAGTAAAGAAGTTGTGTTTTGTCCCAGCCTCGTCGAATTTTCATCTGTTTTATTAGTAAATAAAGTTTTCCGACATAGCAATAAACTCTCTGACGGCGTAGGGCAAATATTTATGCTTTTTCCAAATCATCCCTAGCTCTAGGTGTACGATAGGGTTTGTGAAAGGAATTGCAGTAATACTACGACTATTTATTTGACCGCATATTTTACTTGGTAACAGCGCAACTCCTAATTTCGCTTCTACCATTTCAATCATTAAGTCTTTTTGTGAGCTCTCACAGACGATTGTTGGTTGAAAGCCGTGGTTACTACACGCTTCCATAATCCTGTCATGGAGAGAAAAATCATTTCGATATAAGATAAAGGGTTCTTTTTCAATAGCGGCAAAATCAACCGACGCTTCATTTGCTATTGGATTATCAGTATGAACAATAAGCATTAACGGATCCTTTAGTAGCTGAATGATTTCAAAGCTTTCATTTTTAATAGGGATATTACAAATTAAGCCAATATCAAGCTCTCCCTCTCTAACTCCTTGTTTAATGCTGTTACTGCCAACCTCATGCAACGTCATATCAAAGGTTGGGTGTGCTTCCTTATAGTTGCTAATTAGTTTGGAAAAGAAAGCAGCACCTATAATCGGAGGTATTCCAATTTTGATTTCTCCCTTTTTTAAATGAATAACGTCATTAAGTTCTGCAGTTAAGTTATCAAATGCATCAAGTACATTCATTGCATTAACAAGAAAAGCACGTCCTGCATCTGTTAGCTCAAGCTGCTTTGCCCCGCGGTCGAATAATGGAGCGCCCAGTTCATTTTCCAAATTTTTAATGGTTTTACTTAATGAAGGCTGAGATATATGAAGTACAGTAGCGGCTTTCGTGAAGTTTCGTTGTTTCGCAACCTCTGCAAAGTATTCGACATGCCTTATGTCCATCTTATCTCCCCCTTTAACCAAGAGAATGTGTTACTGTTTTTTATTATACTGCAAGCTATAGCCAAAAGGAATAATGCTCATGCAAAACATATATTTTTGTTTCTACGCTACTCCGATTAAAATAATAGCAAGGAAGAATGGAAGAGGAGGAATAGCTATGACAGAATATGTGAAAGTAGGAACCCTACAAATTTCCAAGGAACTTTATGAGTTTGTTCAATCAGAAGCGTTGCCAGAAACAGGACTTAGTGAACCAACATTTTGGAAGGACTTCGCACAACTCGTTACTGATTTAGCTCCAAAGAATAAAGCATTATTAGCGGATCGTGATGCGTTCCAAGAAAAGATCAATGCTTGGCATAAAGCTAATGATGTAGTTGACTTTCAGGCATATCAAGCGTTTTTAAAGGGAATTGAATATATAGAGAGTCCAGTTGCTGATTTTACAATTGGAACTAAAAATATCGATGATGTAATTACAAAGCAAGCTGGACCGCAGCTTGTCGTTCCAATTGATAACGCTCGTTATGCTATTAATGCAGCTAATGCCCGTTGGGGATCTCTCTATGATGCTTTATATGGAACCGATGTGATAAATGAAGAAAATGGAGCAGATCGTATAGGGGCATATAATCCGATACGTGGAGAAAAGGTAATTGCTTTTGCCAAAGATTTTTTAGATAAACAAACACCGCTTATGGATGCCTCACATAAATCAGCAACGAAATACGCTATTGTGAATGGGAAATTAAACGTATCACTTGATGACGGAACGACAACTAGCCTAAAAGACGCTACGAAGTTTGTCGGTTATCAAGGCTTTACAGAAAATCCACATGCGCTGTTATTTTGTAATAATGGCTTACATTTCGAAATTCAAATTGACCGTACACATGCTATCGGTACAGTGGATAAAGCAGGGGTGAAGGATGTACTTATCGAATCTGCAACCTCCTGTATTATGGACTGTGAAGATTCTGTTGCGGCTGTTGATGCAACAGATAAAACACTTGTTTACAGGAATTGGCTAGGATTGAATCGTGGTAACTTATCATCGACCTTCACAAAGAATGGTAAGAAAGTAACACGTACATTACATGCAGATCGTAATTATATTGGATTGAATGGAGAGGAAATTACACTTTCTGGTCGCGTACTTATGTTTGTCCGAAATGTTGGACATCTAATGACAACGAATGCAATTATTGATGAATTTGGAAAAGAAATTCCAGAGGGAATCATGGATTGCGTGTTCACAAGCTTGATGGCGAAGCATGATCTATTGGGTAATAGTCCATACCAAAACTCGCAAAAAGGGTCCGTGTATATTGTGAAGCCGAAAATGCATGGTTCCAAAGAAGTAGCATTTGCGAATGAACTATTCAATCGAGTAGAAGATATGCTTGATATGCCCCGGTATACACTAAAAATCGGTATCATGGATGAAGAACGCCGGACAACGCTTAATTTAAAAAATTGCATTTATGAAGTTAAAGATAGAATTGTGTTTATTAATACCGGCTTTCTAGATCGTACTGGAGATGAAATCCATACGTCCATGGAAGCCGGCCCCATGATTCGAAAAGGAGAAATGAAGACTTCTTCATGGTTAAATGGTTATGAAAAAAATAATGTCCATACTGGTTTAAGAACTGGAATGAAAGGAAGAGCACAAATTGGTAAAGGTATGTGGGCAATGCCAGATTTGATGGCAGATATGCTAGCGCAGAAAATTGAACATCTACAGGCTGGCGGGAATACTGCTTGGGTTCCATCACCAACGGCTGCAACGCTTCACGCGCTACATTATCATGAAATAAACGTCACGGACGTGCAGGCGGAAATTGAAAAAGAGACAAAGGATTACCAAGCTGATATTTTACAGATACCAATTGCTAAACATGAAAATTGGTCAGCTGAAGAAATACAGGAGGAGCTTGATAATAGTGCCCAAACATTACTTGGCTATGTTGTTCGTTGGGTAGAACAAGGAGTTGGCTGCTCGAAGGTTCCAGATATTAATGATGTTGCATTGATGGAAGATCGTGCAACACTCCGCATATCTAGTCAAATGCTGACGAACTGGCTTCATCATGGAATTTGCAGCAAAGAGCAACTAATTAATACGTTAAAGCGAATGGCAAGAATTGTTGATAAGCAAAATGCGAGTGATCCTGCATATCGCAATATGGCTCCTAACTTTAACGAGTCCGTTGCTTTTCAAGCAGCATGCGATCTTGTATTGCAGGGGAAATCACAGCCAAGTGGATATACAGAACCAATTCTTCATCGACGCCGACTAGAAGCAAAAGAAAAGTACCATGTGAAAAGTTGACAAGAAATGATCGATTTCCAGTTATGTTGATAGAAGGTAAACCATTGTTAGTTAACAGGAGCACCTCTGCTTGAGGTTTATCAAGTAGCAAATAGTTAATGTGATAATTACTGATATTGCTTCATTTCTATGATTGTTTAAAACCATACATTTTGGGAAAGCTATTCCTATACCTAGAAACAAAACATCTTTAGGAGGAAATCAATATGGGTTTTATTTGGTCATTAATTATTGGTGGTATTCTTGGCTGGCTGGCAAGTCTTATTGTTGGTCGTGATATCCCGGGAGGGGTTATTGGAAATATTATAGCAGGATTTATTGGCGCATGGCTTGGTTCACTAATCCTAGGTGAGTGGGGGCCAGAAATGGGCGGATTTTTCATCATCCCTGCTTTAATTGGAGCGATTGTTTTAATCTTAATCGTAAGCTTCATTATGAAAAGTATGCGACAAACATAAAAATGAATAAATATAGTAGGATAACCAAATGTTCATGTAGATAACTAATGTAACAGGAGAATAAAAGCCATCTATGAAGACTTTATAATAAGATTACGGAATCGTCTGGGTGAGGAGTATTACGTGGAAGAATACTGAGTTGTTCTTGTAATTGCAGTAAAGTTATAATGGTGGCGAGACAAAAAATGGAATACCAAACTATAATCCAAGCATACAAAGCTATGTCCGGATCGTAGTTTGGTTTTTTATCGTTCACATTTAGAACTGATGATGATTCCAACGGGAATGGATAAATACAATGCTAGTAGAAGAATCATGCGGGAATAACATGAGTCCGAGGATTTACTCTGCTAAGCCAATGTTGATTTGCAGCGTACTTGTATGATAAAAGTATTTTATATTTCATAATGGATAAAGAATTACATAATTATTTAGCTTTTGATATGATCATTCGTTTAACCTCTTTATTCTCGTTATTTGTTAGGTGTGGAATAAAAAAGTAGAAGATTAAGAAAATAGACCCATCTCCTTCATGCTATAATACGGACAAGAAATCTTACTAACCAAGGGGAATAAGAAATGAGAAAAAAACAAAGAATGAATACGCTTCAGCTTCTCCCTCTGCTCTTTTTTGCCATCATAATCGTTCTAGCTGGCTGTGGGAGTAGTGCAGATAAGGGAGAAGCAGGTAATGGCAAGGGAAGCAGTGACTATCCAAATGATGTGGAAGAAAATCCGATTGTAACGATAACGATGGAAAATGATCAAAAGATAAAGCTTGAATTATATCCTGAGATCGCGCCAAATACGGTAGCGAATTTCATAGCGTTAACAGAGGAAGGGTTTTATGATGGATTGATATTTCATCGGGTCATGCCTGATTTTATGATTCAAGGCGGCGATCCAGAAGGAACGGGAGCTGGTGGTCCAGGTTATTCCATAGAGGGAGAATTTAGTTCCAATGATTTTAAAAATGAGCTTAAACATGAACGTGGCGTAATTTCTATGGCTAGATCGGTTGATCCTAACTCAGCAGGCTCACAATTCTTTATTACGGTTGCCGATTCGCCACATTTGGATGGTGAGTATGCAGCATTCGGTAAAGTAACAGAAGGATTGGAGGTAACAGACGAGATTGTGTCTGCAGCTGAAGAACAAAAAATGCAGAAGGTAGAAGTTGATACGAAAGGGTATGAATATCCAAAACCTGATAAAGTTGAATAATCATTTTTTGAGCTTCATCCCACATATAACTGGAAGTTAAGCCCCCCACTTCTAGCAATGAAGAGAAACCAATATAGGTGAGAGTGGGATTGATTGTCAGTAAATGTCCAATTGGTTCAAAGGCCTTTAAAATCATACCCTTGTGGTACGTACAATTAGTGGAGGATACAAAGACTAGTACAATGTGATTGGGTAGGAGAAGTTCTCAAGCGCAACTACAGTTTTTATTAGCATGTTAAAAATATATTGTGATCCCCACTAATGTGTGATATGCTGATTTCAACCCTATATAAAGAGGAGATAATTACATGGTAACAGGTGTGTTCAACTAATTCAGTAACTTAATAAGGTTTTAGAGTTCAAAAATGGTCATTTGTAGACAATACGAATGTTTATTTGAAATGGGCTTCTCTAACCTTCTGAATTAGTAATGAACAACGGTTAATCATGTCTTTAGAATCCTACGTGAAGAAGTGTAAAAACCCGTGCTGTTCAAGTGCGGGTTTTTTTAATCGCTTCAATCGTGCTAGGTGATTCGTAGAATGGACTTTTATTGGAAGTTCTTATGAATCATGCTTCTTTGGTATAGGGCTAGTAGACGGCAAATGACCATGTTCATTTGCCGTCTTTTTTTTACACTGAAAAAATCTAGAAATCAGTGTGAATGCTAGCGAGGGCTATCGCCGTTAGATCTTGACGATTAGCTAAGCTTTCTAAATGAAAAGGGAGGAATAAGTAATGAATGTTTTTAAGAGTTATTTGAAGAGGAGTGAAAATAGAATGGAAATATGGAGGTATTATTATAATGGATATTATCGAACAGGTAGGTGCCAAACTTGATTTAGAAGAAGGTACAGCTGTTATCGAACAAGTAATCAGAGAATGTTATGTAGCGCCGGGGATTTCTACAAAGAATTTAGCGAGAAGGGTTCACCTTCCAGTACCAGTAACTGTCGCCGTAAAAAAAGAATTGATGAAGAAGGAAATATTAAAGCAAGATCGTGGTGTACGCTGTACAGTGAAAGGAAATATATTGGTAGAACAGGAGCTGGATTTTCAGGGATTAAACAAAACGTTATATCATAAACTTATATCGATCGAAGCTAATTGGTTAGACGAATGTCAGGACGTCCTTGCTGTGTTAAATCAATTATTTGCTGAGCGTCCGCAGGTTGACGTACAGTTAGATCAATCACAATGTACAGCTGAAACTAGTTTACGTCGAGCCATTCTCTGTCTAAAAGAGCATGCTTTAATTGGTAAACGTATCTTATGTATTGGAGATGATGATTTAGTTAGTATATCAATTGGCTTGCTATTAAAGAAATTATTTCCTGCGAAGCAAAGATTTAGAACGGTTATTCATGTAATGGATATTGATTGTCGCTTTCTTCAATTCATCAGTGATTTCACAGAAAAAGAAGGCTTACCAATCACATGTATAGAGCATGATATGCGGTACCCGTTAGGCAAAACGTATGTAGCGTCATACGATTGCTTTTTTACAGATCCACCTTATACGCTAAACGGACTGGGGTTATTCCTAGCTAGAGGTATCCAAGCATTGAAAAGTAACCAAGGACGGCAAATCTTTTTATCTTTTGCACATAAGTCACCCGAATTTATGTTAGAAATGAATCGTTTGTTTGTTCAAATGGGATTGAGTATTGTTGCCACATATCCAAATTTTAATTCCTATGTGGGTGCTCAAATGATAGCAAACCAGAGCCAAATGCTTATTTTAAAAACGACAGCAGCTACACATATTGCAGATAACTGGCGTACTTTTTATACAGATCCCATCTATACTGGAGAGTTGAAGCAGTCAGAACGTATCTATAGCTGCAAGCATTGTGGAGAAAAATATCGTGTAGGGTATACAGGGAGATACAAAACAATTGAACAGCTAAAACAGGAAGGTTGTCCGAACTGTAATTCTAGCAACGGAATATTTATTTTAAAAGGAAAGGTGACGAAGAAAAGGTAATTATGATGGGGCTGGGACATAACTAGCCTGGAGAAGTAAAAAAGAGATTCCAGTTATCAAAAATAGATAGCTGGAATCTTTTTC
>NZ_CANMAB010000131.1:0-9511 GCF_947495635.1 uncultured Virgibacillus sp.
TAGACATCAAACATTTCAAAATAACTACTTGGCTTAACGCAGTCATTGCACTGATTTTATACTTTCTTAACTTATAAGAAAAACAAGCGATTATTTATGAGAAAAGGTTTTCTCTACTACTGGGTGCTTCATGAGTTTCGTGCTTACGATTCGTTTAGCAACATGATAGAGATAGTTAAACTCTTCTGTCTTTCGAAACAACAGATAAAACAATACATTGGGAATGAATATGCATATAGTACCTCTGAATAAAATTGTCCACATGGTATATGTGGTGAAAAAGCTTCTGGCAATAAAATCCGTTATGATAGCAGCTATAACAACAATTAAGGTATACACCATATATCGTATAAAGTGAAAGCGAACTGGTTGAAAAAAAACATATCTAAAAAGGATATATGGATCATACCAAAAATAAACGCTCCATCTACTTATAACCGTTCCTATGAACACTCCCGCCAAGCCAATTTCCTTTGCTAGTATAATGGACACTAAAATATTTATTCCTGCTGCTATAATCGGTCGATATTTTCCCTTCCTAAATAAACCCGTCGTTTCTCTAAACGTAGTAGTCGCATTTTGCATACCCGCCGTAAAAAAGTTTAAGATTATGGCAAATACGATAAACATATTTAATACGTACTCATCGCCTAACCAAACGGTAATAAACGGATTAAATAAATTCCAAAGACAAATAGCACAGAAGCCAAATATCCAGAAATTAGTAAAGCGAATAACACGAAATATAAAATACTTCTTTTCCGCACTTTCTTCAACATGTAAGTTACCAACACTTGCTGTTATCGAGTGAAATAAATAGCCTAAAAGCGTAGTAATCGTGCTAATAATTAATAAATAATTGGCATACATCCCTACAAAGGCGATACCGGCAAAAACGGATATAATGATATTGTCTGCACCATGAATAACAACACCGCTAATCTTATATAAAAAGAGAGCATACAAATTACTAAAAAATTGTTTTCTATCTTTTTTCGGTAGCGTTGCATGTGCTCCTTCCATCAAAAATGGATACAATTGATTCGCTTTACGTGCTATATAAACATTCTCCATTACTCGGAAAGCGACCTGTGTAGAAAGAACGACAATATAATTTTTAGTTGTTAATAGTAATACAATCAAACATAGATTAGTCATAACGATAAACACACTGTGTATCTTTGATATTATATGATGTCGTTGATCTGCAATAATAATTGCTTGCTTATGCACAAAATAATAGGACATAACAGATTGCAATAAAAATAACAGATAGATTGCATTCAAATGATCAATTCGTGTATCACCATTTAGTAGGTATGGCAGAAATGGTAATAGTAATAGTCCGATGACACAAACAGCAGCGCCGATGATTCTATATGCCTTTTTAAATAGATTCATGTACGCTTGAATTTTGATCGTATCCTTTTCTGCCAACGGTTTATATAAGCTATAGATCATAGCAGTATCAAAGCCTAAATTCGTTAGTGATAAAATTAAGAGAACACTGCTGAACAGCCCTTCAACACCTACGTATTCGATACCAAGCGTATAAATAAAAACGGTGCGAACAATCATCCCCATGATCAGACTAATTACTTGTCCTGAAACCCCAAAGAACATGTTTCTAATTGAGTTTTCGATTCTCATATAAACGCCTTCTACTTTATAAATTTTGCATTCGTATTCGATTTAACCGAGTGCGTACTCTGCGAATAATTATTGGGACGAACTTTGTTAGCCTGTATTTTAAAAGTGCTTTTTTTCTTTCAGCAGCAAAATCGTACATTACGAACCAAGCCACTAATTCCTGATCCATAATTTTTTCCTGATTCTCTTTCATTCTGTCTTTAGATAGGTTCCACTGCATGATTCGCGCCGGTGTAAAATACTTCACGTTATCCTTTAAAAAATCGCTTATATGTTGAGATAGACTTCCTGTTATAGGAAATCCGAAATCACTTGGATCGCTACCCTCCGCAACAATACCAACTATTGTACGAACACATTTCTCGCAATGACAGCAATTTTTTTCATTTAAAAAACAGACCCTGAGGTTCACATCCGTTTCCTTGTTTGCGTAATAGTCTACAACTAATTTCACTTTTTCCTGCCGATTTATCTCATAACCGTCATGAAACACATGTCCCGAAGCAAATTTTATCTCATTATCAATCGTTGGATCTGATGCACACTTTGCCCTATATCCTCTAAAATAAGAGCTAGCAATGTATATACAGTTGATTTTCTCTTTATAGGCGATCGGGATAGCCGCAGAAATAATAGCTAAACTATGATGTAAGCCATGCCACCAAGAATCACCAAGTTTCTTCAGAAAATGTCTATCAATTTCTTGAGCGCTGATAAATGTCCCATAATTGGAATGAATAAGAATGTTATCAAGGTTATGTTCACAAGCAAATCGAGTCACGTGTTTTTCATCGGCATCCCATACCTTACTTCGTTGTACGGAATGCTGATGCCATCCATATTCAGTAATAAGTAAGGGCTTCTTTTCCTTGATCCGAATAAAGGTAGCAAGTGCATCAAGCCCCCCACTAAATAACTGAGCAGCTTCATGTTCAGGGGTATAGCTATTCTCTATGAGGTGATCCACATGTATTTCACCTGAAAAAATTACATCTGGGTACATTCGCTGATAGGCTTTCTTGATGTTGGCAAGGCAATCATAAAAGGATTTATCCAATTCAGAAACATAGATGGATGAATTGGTTATCCAAGCAAGTGGTGCGGTGTTCGCAACAAATGGAATAGCTGCTACACTAACCGGGACATCTTTCAAATCATCATTATATTGAAAAAAGAGATGATTACCTTGTTGAAAATACCGTTGGAGTTTCTTGTCTACACGAAACGAAATATCAATCCTTTTTCCATTCACTGCAACATCATCGAGTATAATAGCTTTCATTGAGCACCTCTAAATAACAATTCGATATCGGACGTATTCACTTGCCTAAATTGTTGCAGCCACGTATTTATTCGCTTGAGATCTAGCTTTACATCAGTTGTAATCGCGGAATGTATGGTGGTTTCTAATTGACTCATTTCTCTTCTGTCTAGTTGATTAAGGTTATATGTCTCTCCCATGCCTCGCGCCCTTTCATCAATACCAATAATAATAGCTCGCTTTTTATGTCTCATTGCATAAATTCCTCCATGTAAACGTGTACCGATATAATCAATATCCTGAGACAATATTTTTTCATACGCCGCTAACGTTGGAGAAACAATCTGAATACCTTCTATATTATCGAGTGTATGAAAGTAATGCAGATCCTCTTTATCTTGAATCCAGAAATAGATCTTTTCGTAATTTTTTTGTAAGACATTTATTAATAACTGATCGCTTTCTTTATGTCTCGCATGAAAAGTAAGTGTAAAAACCACCGATGTAGCTTTATGTTTCGGAATTTGCAAACAAAAATCTGGCGTGAGTGACCATAATGTCGCACAGCCAGTATTAATTGCCTTCAGCCCCATATCTTCTACGAAACTTTTTGTTCGCTCGTCTCTAACACTATGCATATAGTCATGCGATAATACTTTTTTATAAAGCATTTTTGTATATCGCTTTATTTTAGTTCCTTTTCCCGCACCAACTCCAACCAAAATACTTCCTTTTAAAGGTTGATAATTAAATAGATTAATATTCCATTGTGGAAAATGGGTTAGCATATCCATTGTCAGTAAATTGGATCCTCCGACAAATTTGTATTTCGCATTACTATATAGTTTTACACGGTTAGAGCCTCTAACCACTTGATACCAATGAAATGGAGCTAAATGCGTTGGTAAGGTAAGTACGTAATCCTCCTTTGTAATTTCCGTTAAGTGCTCTCTCACACACTTCATAATAATGTCATCACCCTTATTCAGAGACCCTACAGATGTATCTAATAATACAATATTATCCATTAAAGACTATGACCTCCCTGCGACTTCTTGTTCAAATGTCTGATATAGCTTTTTGATTTCTAATTTATTGCTATAATCTAATTGCTTGGTATTCTCTGCTAGTCTATTTCGGTAGGATGTATGATGAATCAGCTGCTTGATGCCGGTAACCAAACCATCAATTCCGAGAGCACAAATACATCCATCTACGTTATGCTTAAGCTGACTTGCAGCCGTTGGATAATTGGTAATTAGAACTGGTTTTGCTAAAATTTGCGCTTCTGTTACTGTCACTGCTTTTCCTTCATATCTGGAAGGTTGCACGTAAAGATCTGCTGCTTTCATAAAGGGATACGGATTGACTTTTTTCCCTAATAAGAAAAAATGATCTTGTAGGTGATTGTTGGCGATCAATCGATACAGCATTTGCTCATCTCCACCATAGCCAACAACGTACCAAGCAAGGTTTTTATAACCACTATCTATTATTTGCTTTAATGCTTTTATCGCCATATCAATCCCTTTCGCATGAGATAAACGTGCAACCGTTACGATCTTAAATCTAGTATCGTTTAGCATCGGATTTTCTACTTCTTTTGTTGCCATCTTCCTAACAAACATAGGTGATATCATATTCTCTACTACTTTTACATCAAGTCCTTTATATACGTTTAAAAAAGCCTCTCTGCATGCCTCCGAAACCGCAATAATCGAGTCGAATGTAGCCCACATATCGTAATCCATTTCTTTATCAACCTGCACTGTTGAATAATCTGTATGTATCCAAGCGATTTTATGATGTGCTTCCACCTTTTCAGCAACAAAATAATGGGGCCATAAATAACTAATTGCAACATCATACTGCTCTTTTATAGTCGGTAGCATCGGCAAGGTATATTTCCACATGAGCTGCGATTGATAATAGCCTGGCTCCGAAGCTTTTAATTTAAAACCGTTTATTTGTGCATGTAGCTTCGCCCTTATTCTGGAAAAACCTATCTGGTAATGCCGTTCTTTTATAACGGTTGGAATGGACTTACGAAATGTCGTATACGCTGGTATTTCAGTTAATATATTTACGTTATGTGGAACGAGCTTCAAAAATTCCCCCTGCTGCCTATACAGCATTAAATCGACATGGTACGTATTGTAATCTAGATTTTCAAGTAAGCTAAGGAGACTTCTTTCTACCCCACCAACCTCCATATCAAAGGAGGCGATAAATATTTTTTTCTTCATATACACCACCGCTATCGGATATATAAATGTCCATCAGCTTTGCAATAGCTAGGGAAACCGAATATCCATTTTTTTCGAAAGCAGCTTTCACTTTCATCGTATTCTTTTCTCTCTTATACACCATGTTCATAATTTTATCTGCCCAATATTGTGGCCCTTCCTGCAAAGAAATTCTCGAGATTAGTCCTAATTTAAGGTCTGCCTCCGGTTGAATGGCTTCGGAAACGATACATGGTAAGCCACTCGCTTGTGCCTCTAGTAACACAAGACCCAGCCCTTCATAAATGGATGGAAATAGAAATACATCCATTGTATGCAGAATGGTAGGAATATCCGTGCGAAGACCTAAAAAACGAATATTCTGATCAAGCTTTTCTTGTTTAGCAGTTTCCTGAAGCTCTTTTTGTAACTTACCTTCCCCAACAAGAATTAGCATGACTGTAGGATCTTTTTGTCTACAAGCTTTTAGGATTTCCAGTAGAAATTGATGATTTTTAGCTGCGATGAATCTACCAATGTGACCAATAATCCGCTGATTCGATAACCCTTCCTCCCTCTTAAACTGTTCTACCTGCTTGTGATCCTTATACAAAAAATGCGTATACTCAATTGCATTGGGAAAATAGGCATACGTTTGTTTCGATAGCCCTCTTCGGCCGAATAGATAGTGACCAGCATGATTACTACATGCTAATAAATGCGTGGAAAATAGCTGAATGAGCAATCGCATCGTGGGCTTATAGGATTTTCTAATGATACTGTTGCCTTCATCCTTCGTCGTATGTGCATGCGATACTCTTCGCTTAACACCAGCTAGATAACCGGCTGTCATAGCAACCCCGCAGTGAAATAGCGTATGTGCGTGGATGGCCGCATATGGGCCATAGTGCTTGATAGCATGATAGATCTCACGAATTGAATTTGTCTTTGTAAGCGTAATAACGCTACCACCTAAACTTCTAATTTCCTGATCATAATCCGCTTCTTCACTACTGTAAGATATAAAATCAAATTGTATTTGTTGATGGTTTAGTCTTCGATAGATATTCATAAGCAATGTTTCTGTTCCACCACGATTCATTGCACCAACCACATGTAATACTCTAATCGGCTTCTTCTGTTTCATTTATGATCTCCTTTGTAAATTTAAACAGTTCTTTTTATTAGCCTAAATCATCTTTCTCCTTTTGCCACTTTGCAAATTCAATCACTGCGCGATATTCATGAAGTTGCCCCTTGTCAATGCCTGTTCTCTTTAGTTCATTTACAAAATCTATCCATTCATGCTCTGGCAATTTTGCATCTTTATCATCTAAGCCTAATATCGTTCGGAGATCGACATCCAACACAGTTGCGATTTTCTCTAATATTTGGATCGATGGATTATGATTGACATTCCTTTCCATACTGCTTAAATAAGATTTCGATATATTTGCACGTTGTGCGCATTCTGTTAAACTAATTCCCTTTTTTTTACGAATACGTTTAATATTTTTTCCCAACATCTCCTATACCTCGCGTTTTCCTATAATAAAAAAACTCCCATTTGGGAGAGAACGCTTAAACGCCTTTCGAATACAAGTAATAACTCGAAACTGCTGCTCTTCCATTAAGTTTGACCCAGAAGGAAGACAAATCCCTGTTTGAAACAATTGTTCGGCTACGTGAAGGTTTTCTTGATGTGGATAGTACGTAGCATCGTAAAAAAGTGGCTGTAAATGAAGAGGCTTCCAAACTGGTCGTGCTTCTATATTTGCTTCTTCTAAGGTCCTTAACACCTCGTCTGCTGTTGTGTCCGTAGCCTCTGGACTAACGGTAAACGTAGTCAGCCAACGATTGGATCTTGTATTTTTTAGCTCTTGCATAAATTGAATACCTGGTAAATCTCCTAATAATCGTTCATACCTATCGAACACCTGCCTTCTTGCAGCAACACGTTCCTCCAACACACGTAATTGTGACCTACCAATCCCAGCTACAATATTACTCATTCGGTAATTAAATCCGATTTCGCTATGTTGATAATGTCGTGCTTGATCGCGAGCCTGCGTCGCAAGAAAACGCGCTCGTTGTATAGATTCAACATCGTTTGAGATGAGCATACCCCCTCCGGATGTGGTAATAATTTTATTTCCATTAAATGAGTAAATTCCATACTTGCCAAACGTACCGGAAGCCTTGTTTTTATAGGTGGTACCTAGAGACTCCGCTGCATCTTCTATGATAGGGACTTCATAGGCATTACAAATCTGTACGATGGCATCCATTTGGGAGCTTTGTCCATAGAGATGAACAACAATAACTGCTTTCGGAAGCTTTCCCCGTAAGACAGCATCCTCCATTGCCCGCTTTAAAGCTTGCGGTGACATATTCCAGGAATCAGGCTCTGAATCTATAAAAACCGGTTCTGCCCCTTGATATAAAATGGGATTAGCGCTAGCAACAAATGTTAACGTAGAGCAAAACACCGTATCTCCTCTCGTAACATTCATCAAACACAGCGCTAGATGAATAGCGGCCGTTCCCGAGCTTAGCGCAACCGCATCCTTAACACCTACTCGCTCAGCCATCTCTTGCTCAAACCTATCTACATTTGGGCCAAGCGGGGCAATCCAATTCATCTCAAACGCCGCTTCTATATATTCCATTTCTGTACCACTCATATGTGGCAAGGATAGATTAATTCTTGGCTCTGTCAATAAGCTCACCCTCTTTTTTCGTTTTATCATTATTGACGAATCTATCTATAATTCGTGTAGGGGAACCAACAGCTTTACTATAGGCTGGGATATGCTCAATAACGGTAGACCCTGCACCAATAATAGACCATTTTCCTAGATGCTTTCCTGGTATGATAGTAGCTGATGAACCAACATGAACTCCCTCACCCGTGCTTACATTCCCCGCTAATGTTGCATTTGGTGAAACATGCGAATAATCACCTATTGTACTATCGTGCTCTACAATTGCTGATGTGTTGATAATCGAGTACATTCCTACTTCAGCATTCGCATTGATTATCGCATGAGGCATAATTACTGATCCAAACCCAATGGTAGCAGATTTACTCACTATAGCTGACGGGTGAGCTATGGATAGATAATGCTTTGGTAACAATGGTAGTTGCTCCACAATTTCCTTTCTCACTTTATTGTCACCAATAGCAATAACCACCTTAGTTCCTTTACGTAAAAGCTTTATAAGATAAGATACGGGTGCATGAATGACACCTTCTATCTGAAATCCACGTTCATACTTATCATCTAAAATAGCTACAACATGATAATTTTCCTTAGCAAATATCATCTCTTGTACAACCTTGCTATGTCCACCATCTCCTATGATAATGATCCGCATCTTATTGGGCTTCTTTCGTGCCATGAAACTTTGTCATTGTTGCTGAACCCTGTTGAGTTATCCCTTCTCTTTTAAGCACTTTAATAAAAGTTAAAACTAAGATTCTACTATCCAATAGGAGATTTTGATTTTTTGCATACCAAATATCTAATTTAAATTTTTCCTCCCACGTAATTGCATTTCTTCCATTTACTTGAGCCCACCCTGTTATGCCAGGTTTCACCGTATGACGAAGTAACTGCTCTTCGTTATATAATGGAAGGTATTCCATCAGTAGTGGTCGAGGACCAACAATACTCATCTCACCTTTTAGCACATTAATAAATTGTGGAAGTTCATCTAAGCTGTATTTTCTTATCCACTTACCCAAAGCTGTTAAACGTTCTTCATCTGTTAATAGGACGCCATTTTTCTCCTTTTCATTTATCATCGTTCTGAGCTTATACAGCTGAAACGGTTTATGATGCAAACCAGGGCGTTGTTGTTTAAAAATAATAGGACTTCCCAATTGCAGCCTGACCCCCCCAGCAACGATAAGGAAAATAGGAGAAAATAAAATAAGGATACTAATGGACAAAAAAACATCAACCAATCGTTTCATATATTTAACTCCTTTCTATGAAGCGTTTCCCTTATAAAAACTGCCGTATACACGAACAAAAGCGCTAGCGCCTGATTAGAAACGTAGCAACGAAGTGAGTCGGCAGAGATAAAGGAATCACAGTGAGCTTACGAACCGATGATGACTTATCGTAGAAGGATTCGTGAACTCGCCTAGTTTCTGGGCGCTGGAGCTGAACACGGCTCAACACGCCCATATTTATCAACAAGGCAGATCCCTCATTTCCTAGACTAGAAAAACGGAGCAAAATTCGCTCATTCCTTATCACTAAATGCTCAGATTTACGCTTTCTCTAGTAGCTTGCTTGACCACCACTCCGGCTGCCCACTTCCCTTTCCGTGGGGTTTGTCCTTCAGCTAACTTTTTTAGCAAAAC
>NZ_CANMAB010000132.1:0-9488 GCF_947495635.1 uncultured Virgibacillus sp.
GCACTTGCCGTAGAGCCAGAATTAATTATTGCCGATGAGCCCATTTCGGCACTGGATGTTTCTATTCAAGCACAGGTTGTCAATCTATTGAAAAAGCTACAGCGTGATCAAGGGCTAACGTATCTGTTTATTGCCCATGATTTATCGATGGTAAAATATATTAGTGATCGAATTGGCGTTATGTATTTTGGGAATATGGTGGAGCTAGCAGACAGTGAAGAGCTCTATAATAATCCGATTCATCCGTATACGAAATCATTGTTATCCGCTATTCCACTGCCAGATCCGAATTATGAACGAGGTCGTCAGCGTACAGCATATGATCCATCCGTTCATGATAAAAGTGAAGAACCAGAGTTTCGTGAAGTGAAACCTGGACATTGGGTGCGCTGTACGACAAAAGAATTAGAGCAGTATAGGAAAGATTTAGGGCTATAAATATTTGGAAGAAAAGCCTTTTATATAATAAGCTATGTGAAAGCAGTGCTGTTTGGTGGCTGCTTACGAAAAGGGAGTATATTCCATTGATATGACAGTTTTTGGAGATAGTCCGATATAGGAATTCTGCTATCAATTGATAGCAGAATTTTTTTGGTTTTTGTCTAGAAAATTACATATGGATGAATATGGGCGTGTTGAGTCACGTCCAGCTCCAGCGCCCAGAAACTAGGCGACTTCACGAATCGTACTAATCTAAGTCATCACCGAATCGCTAGTACACCGTTCACTCCAGTCGCTTGGTTTCTAATCGGGCGCTTGCGCTTTTTATTCTTCCAGATAATGTGGGTTTTATCCCTGGATTACTGCCAAAGTTGTTAGTTTATTATTAGCTTGCACTTTAGTTTTCATTAAAGGATACTAGAATAAAGGTGGTGATGTCATGTTCACAAAAGAGCTACTCGAGCGGGAGCCACATCCTGGTTTGGTGCTTGATCTAGCTGCGTTAGATAAAAACTGCGATATAATTTCTGAAAAGTCAAATAACAAAAAGGTGAGGATTGCTACGAAATCGATCCGTTCGATTCCAGTCATCGAGAGAATATTAGCGAATAGTTCCGTATTTCAAGGATTAATGTGTTTTAGTCCAAAAGAAGCATTATTTCTGTATGAATATGGTTTTCGTGATATTTTACTAGGCTATCCGGTTTGGGATGCTTCCCTGCTTGCAAAAATTGCAAAGATTAATAAATCGGGTGGGAAAATTATTTGTATGGTAGATCAGCGTGAACAGATTGCGTTTTTACAATCCATTGCTAAACAGTATGATGGACTCATTTATACCTGTCTTGATATCGATATGAGTACTAATTTCTTTGGCTTTCATTTTGGCGTCCGTCGTTCGCCATTACGTGATGTAACGAGTGTAATAGAGATAGCACATGTTATTTCCAAACAATCCCATCTAAAGTTGACTGGTGTGATGGGTTATGAAGCGCAGCTTGCTGGTGTGCCTGATCAACTACCCAAGCAATGGGTATTGAACAAAGCTGTAACAGTATTAAAGAAAAAATCAGTGGCAAAGATAGCCGATAGAAGAAAGGCGATAATCAATGCTTTAACAAATGAAGGATTCTCTCTTGAAATTGTCAATGGGGGTGGGACAGGTAGTTTGGTAACAACTTCTAACGAAAGAGTTGTAACAGAGGTAACCGTTGGATCTGGTTTTTATGCACCATTGTTATTTGATTATTATAAGCAGCCGATCGGAACGAATCCTTCTCTTTTCTTTACATTACCGATTGTACGGCAACCTGAACAACAAATCTATACTTGTTTAGGAGGGGGATATGTGGCTTCCGGAAGCCCAGGGGTGGATAAGTTACCGCAACCAGTTTTTCCTGAGGGTAGCAAACTCATTTCGGTCGAGGGTACGGGTGAGGTGCAGACACCTGTGTTTATTCCAGTACCAATGCATTTAGGGGATTATGTTGTTTTTCGTGCTGCTAAAGCTGGTGAAATATGTGAACGATTTACGAATATAGCTTGTATAACAAATGGAAAAGTTGTGGACCATTATAAAACATATCGTGGAGAAGGGATGTGCTTCTTTTAATGAAGGAAACTAGAGAATGGAAAAATTGGTCTGAAACTGCTCATTGTAAGCCTAGAGAAGTGTTATTTCCAACATCAGCAGAAGAGGTATGTGACTATGTAAATATGGCAAGAAAGGAACAACGGCGGATACGAGTTGTTGGAGCAGGGCATTCATTTACCGAAATTGCTGTCAGTGAAGATTACTTAATGTCATTAGACCATTTAACTGGAGTGACGCATTTAGATAAGGAATTGAACACGGCTACTATCCTTGCAGGTACACGCCTTCATGAATTGTCAAAGCAATTAGCAGCTGAGGGCTATTCTCAGGAAAACTTAGGAGATATTAACGTGCAGAGTATCGCAGGAGCAATATCTACAGGTACACATGGCACCGGAATTAAATTTGGTAATTTAGCTACACAGGTGTTGAGCTTCACGCTTGTAACTGCAAAAGGAGAAACTCTAACTATAGCAAAAGAGCAAGATGAAACGTTATTTCATGCAGGGGTCATTTCCTTAGGTTTGTTGGGTGTTATCGTAGAAATTACCATTAGCGTGATACCTGCACCTACTTACAAACTTACGAGCAGTAAATATAAGTTTAGAGACTTATTAGAACAATTACCTACATTAATAGAGCAAAATCGTCATTTTGAATGCTTTTTATTTCCTTACTCTGATCTCGTCCAAATAAAGACAATGAACCTCTCAGAACAAGCTCCCCAGTCCTTACGAAAGCATCGAATGGAAGCATTAATAGTAGAGAATCACCTATTTAAGCTTCTATCAGAAACCGTTAGACTATTCCCTTCCACAAGTCGATCGATCAGTCGATTATCAGCAAAGGCAATTGGTTCATCAACTATTCATGGAAAAAGCTTTGATTTATTTGCAACGGAACGACGAGTGCGATTTCGTGAAATGGAGTACAGTATTCCTCTAGAAAACGTAAAAGTAGCTCTAATTGCGATACGTGAAAAAATAGAAACTGCCAGATATCAGGTTCATTTTCCAATTGAGGTAAGAATGGTCAAACAAGATCAGTTTTGGCTCAGTCCTGCTTATAAGCGTAATTCTGCATATATCGCTTTTCATATGTATAAGGGGATGCCCTATGAGAATTATTTCGGTGATATGGAAAAGCTACTTCAAAATTATCAAGGGAGACCACATTGGGGGAAAATGCATAAGCTGAATCTCTCAAAATTGAAGGCGCTTTACCCGAAGTTGGATGAATTTCTAAATATTAGAAAGCAGCTAGATCCTACTGGTCTTTTTTTAAATGATTATGTTGTCGATTTATTTGCGTTGCAAACAATGGGCGATGAAGCTAGTATCTTTTGATCTAGTAATAGATTTGTTAATATAACTAAAGTAAGGTAATCTAGGAATAGAGTTTTTGATCAAGCATGTAATGGGATAAAGGAGAAGCTGGAGATGAAATTATCAAAGCTTGCCGTAATAGGTCTTGTAGCTGGTGTTATGCTTGGTGGAATATTAAAACTGATACAAATTACAACCTCTAAGCAAGTTTATACACTCTTATTAAATATAGATTCCATTCCTATTATAAAGGAATGGAATCTAAATGAGCTAGAAGAGTTTTCCCTGCATCTAATCGTATCTATTATTCTCGTTCCAATCTTATATGTTGTGTTGAACAAGTTTGGTCGACAAAATCAACTGATAGCTTATGTAATATCTGGTAGCATGATTGGATTGCTATTATATACAACAACAGTAATGTCATCCCGTACCCCTGATATAACGGATGGGATGGCATTTTTCTACTGGATGATCAGTCATATGATGTTTGGAGCAATTGCTGAAGCATTTGTGATTTTAGGAAAGAAAAACAGTAAAGAATGAAGCATGTTTGACAATGAAGGTAAGATATAGTTATTTAAAGATCGTATATAAAGGAATAGATGCATATGAAACGCAATAAGAAAATAAAAACAGCTATAAAACGAACCATCTTCCTAGCTTTTCTACTGTTCTCCCTATTTATTGGAATTTCGCTATTAGCTTATCAAGAACAGGCAGAAAATTCATCACCTACTTCCTCCTCTCCGATCATTAGTGAGGAAGTTAAAGCGTATCGGCCAGTTGTTGAAAAATATGCGAAACAGTATGATGTGTCGCAACATATTGATACATTATTAGCAATGATGATGCAGGAATCTGGCGGAAGAGGAGATGACCCTATGCAATCATCCGAAAGCTATTGTGGTGAACGTGGGTGTATCCAAGATCCAGAGCTCTCTATTAAACAGGGAGTCTATTATTTTTCACAAACATTAAAAGAGGCAAACGGAGATTTGCTTGTAGCAGTTCAATCCTATAATTTTGGAAAAGGGTTTATTAATTATATGAAGAAGCATTCCGATCAATTTTCTCAAGAAGCTGCCATCACATTTTCTCAGGAAATGTATGCAAATGATCCGGATAAGGAGAAGTACCGATGTCTTCGCGATGGAGCTGAAGAATTAGGAGCTTGCTATGGAGATATTTATTATGTGAAATCAGTTATGGCATATAAAGACAAATTAGCAGAAGAGTAGAATCGAACATGTTATGATGATAAAGTAAAACTTCAATTAGTTAGTGGTTTGTTTATCCCCTACTTATCCATATTGGCTTCACTTTATTGCTTAAAGTGGGAGTATTACTGCCAGTTATATGCGGGGTGAAAAGAAATAAAAGGAGGAATGTAACATGGTGAAGGCGATTCATACCGAACAAGCACCAGCTGCACTAGGACCGTATTCGCAAGCAATTGAAGCAGGTGATTTCCTTTATGTGTCTGGACAAATAGGAATTGACCCGGTCAGCGGCAACGTTGTTAATGGAATTGAGGGTCAAACAAAACAAGTTTTAGAAAATATTAAAGCAATTTTACAGGAAGCAGGCACGGATTTTTCTAAAGCAGTAAAATTTACGATTTACTTAAAATCGATGACAGACTTTGCAACAATCAACGAGATTTACGGTAGTTACCTTACAGAACCCTATCCTGCAAGAGCTACGATTGAGGTAAGTAAATTACCTAAAGATGTACTCGTTGAAATGGATGTTATTGTATATACGAAAGCATAGGAGGTTAAAACAGTGGAGAACTTCACATACCATAATCCGACAAAATTAATCTTTGGAAAAGGCCAATTGGATAAACTTCCTGAAGAGATACAGCCGTATGGAAAAAAGGTACTTATCGTTTATGGCGGCGGAAGTATAAAGCGTAACGGCATTTATGATAATGTTTTAACTAAGCTAAATGAGTTTCACGCAGAAGTATATGAATTAGCAGGGGTAGAACCTAATCCGCGAATCTCTACTGTACGTAAAGGGGTAGCGATTTGTAAAAAAGAAGGCATCGATTTTCTTTTAGCTATTGGGGGCGGAAGTACGATTGATTGTACTAAAGCAATTGCTGCAGGTGCAAAAACAGATGTAGATATGTGGGACATTGTGACGAAGAAGGAGCAAGCGCTTGATGCACTTCCATTCGGTACCATCCTAACCTTAGCAGCTACCGGTTCTGAAATGAATCGTGGTTCTGTTATTACCAATTGGGAAACGAATGAAAAGCATGGGTGGGGTTCTCCATATACAAATCCAATATTTTCCATCCTTGATCCAACGCACACGTTCTCAGTTCCGAGAAATCAAACCATTTACGGTATCGTAGATATGATGTCACATGTGTTGGAACATTATTTCCACCAAACAGGGAATACGCCAATACAAGACCGTTTCTGCGAATCTATCTTACTTACGGTAATAGAAACAGCACCAAAGCTATTAAATGATTTAACAAATTATGAGTTCCGTGAGACGATCATGTTAAGCGGTACATTAGCATTGAATGATATGCTAAGCATGGGGTTTCGAGGTGACTGGGCAACACATAACATAGAGCACGCAGTATCCGCAGTACATGACATCCCTCATGGTGGTGGGTTAGCAATATTATTCCCTAATTGGATGAAGCATGTACTGGACGAAACAAACGAAGCGCGTTTTAAACAACTAGCTATTCGTGTGTTTGCGGTAGACCCTACAGATAAAACAGATCGTGACATCGCCTTAGAGGGGATTGAAAGGTTACGCGCTTTTTGGAGTGGAATTGGTGCGCCTTCTAGCCTAGCCGATTATTCGATTGATGCAAGCTCTGTAGAAGAAATGGCTGAGAAAACAGTCATTGCTAAGCCCAGATACGGCAACTTTAAGGAATTAACCAAACAAGATTCGATTGAAATTTTCCAAGCAAGTCTTTAAGTAGTTAATTATAACAAATAATGACATATTTCCCGGGAAATGATTAAATAAAAAGAAGAACTGGCCGCTTATTCATACACAGCCAGTTCTTCTTTTATTACTGCTCTAATTTTGTCTAAACACTCTTCAGGTGTGTTTCCGAAAATGCGTTTATTGTTCACGAGTGCATAAGGTTTAACTCTACAAAGCCCGCAAAAAGATAAACATTCATTCATGAGTACAGCTACCTCAGGAAATTCCTTCTCAAGAATCTCTTCTATATTAATGGAAGTGATTGCATTTCCGTCACAGACCTCTACTACGACTATTCCCACTGCTATCACTTTCTTTCTATTTGATACTAGTCCCTTCAAAGGAAGGGGCTCTGTTAGTTTTAGCATATTCTAACAGATAAATCAATTTCTTTAGCCTAACATGGGATTAGGAGCACAGATTTTCCTAATTCTATCATGACATATATTTACGAAACTTATTTCGTTATGATCTGTGTGTAGACAGTGAATGAGAATCGTTTTGGCTATACTCATATTTAAACCAGCATACAAGCATGATAACACCGCTCAGAAGTAATAATGCACTTGTTACCACGAAGACTGCAGAAAAACCAAAAAACCCTGCCAGAGCACCCCCAAGTGCTGGACCGATAATATTCCCCAAAAAACGGAGGCTTGTGTTATAACCAAGTACTTCTCCTTGCATAGAAAGGGGAGCTTTTTGGCGAATATACGCGATACGTAAAGGGATAATCCCACCGATGGATATTCCAAGTAAAAACCTTAATATTACGAGTTGCCAAATCGACGTAACAAAGGCACCGGGAAGATATACAATGCCTGCCATAAATAACAGAAAGATAAGAACCTTTATATATCCAATTTTGTCACCAATTTTACCCCATTTTCTAGTCATTAATAAATTTCCAAGTCCAGCTGCTGAAAAGGCGATACCAGCAAACAATGCTATGTTTTCTGGGCCATGTATATCTGCAACAAATAATGATAAGATCGGTTGAATGCTAAAATGCGCGACTTGTACTAACGTTGAAATTAGCATAACAACAAGTAACACGGGTTGATTCACGATGTGTTGGATAACCTGTTTTCTTGTGTATGTGCGGTAATCATTCGCGTCATCCGAAAGCTTTGTTTTTACTTCTTTAACACCGAGTAAAACGATGATGCCAGAAATGAAAACAGTAACAGAAACCCACTTAAACGTGTTGGCATAACCAAAAGTATCAGCAAGTGTTCCGCCAAGTAAAGGTCCCATAAGCGTTCCGGTAATGCTTCCTGTTTGCAGCGTACCTAATACTCTTCCGGCAATATGTTTTGGAGTCTGTGTGGAAATAAAGGCTTGCGACATCGGAATAAATCCAGTTGCTACTCCCATAAATAAACGGAGTAAAAATAGCTGCCATACGGAAGTGGCAAATCCCATTAATAAAATGGAGATACCAATTCCAACCGCGGAGAAAATTAAAATCTTCTTTCTACCATATTTGTCTCCAATCCTGCCCCAGATCGGAGAAAAAATAAATGCCGTTACAAAGGTTATTGCAAATATCCATCCTGACCAATTCTGTACATATGAATCTGAGAAATTCCCCATTGTTTCAATATATAAAGAAATAAATGGAAGTACCATTGTCATACTTCCGGCAATAAAAAAGTTAGCAAACCACATGATTGCTAAGTTTCGCTTTACTATAGGATGATTATCAATGATGGTCATGCCCTTCTTTCCTAATTATTTCGTTACCCTAAATATATAGGAGATGCTACATAAAGAAAAATAATTTGCTTACTAGTTAAGTCTTCATTAATATATGACTAAAATCTATATAGTAGTTGTAGACGTATTATCTACATCGCAAGCCTTATTTTTTATAAGAATGATACCCATATTATTTGAAAACAGGTATAATGGGTGCATAATGTTATTTGGAAATAAATAAATATAGGATAAATTAGTACACATAAAAGGAGAACAAAAATGTTAAAACGTCAATTAAAAAAATTTTTAATAGGGATGCTGATTGTTGGACTAGTACTTGGAATAAGTTTGCCTGTACAAGCGGACAATGGAGCTAGTGATACAGAAAGTATAAATGAAAAGTTAGGCTCACCAATCGTTGTTTATGGGGCTCAATTAAATAAGAATCAGCGAACCGAGGTTCGAAAATTATTAAACATCAAAGAGGCAGATAATGTAGAAGAATTTGATGTCTCCGGGCAAGATGGTGCCAAATATATTAATGGTGATCCAAATTCGAACATGTATTCCAGTGCAAAAATTACCCGTCAGGAAGAAGGAAACGGCTTAACAATTAATATTGTTACTCCAGATAACATTACAGAAGTTACGAAAGAAATGTATGCGAACGCCCTGCTGACCGCGGGAGTAGAAAATGCTACTGTGGACGTTGCTTCACCTGTTAAAGTTAGTGGACATTCTGCATTAACGGGTATATATAAGGCTTATGATGTTAAAGGAGAGCAACTAGATAAAGAACGTATGGAGCTAGCAAACGACGAATTGGATGTCGCTACAGACCTCGCAAAAAAAGAAGGCATGAGTCAGGAAAAGGTTAGTGAATTACTAACCGAAATTAAACAGACAATTGCTGAACAAAACCCTGCTACGAAAGAGGATGTTGAGCGTATTGTACAAGAACAGCTTGACAAGCTAGAGATATCTCTTAGTGAAGCAGATAAGCAAATGCTGATTGATTTATTTGAAAAGATGCGAGACTTAAATATTGATTTTGATAAAGTTAAAAATCAATTAGAAGATATTGCATCGACGATTAAGGATAAGGCAAATGAGCTTGGGTTGGACGAGGGATTTTGGGAGAAAGTAGCAAACTTCTTTAGTGAATTATTCCAAGCATTGAGCAACTTTTTTAAAGGATTATTTAATTAACGAATAGCCAAAAACATAGATCTTCCCTCAAGCTGTCGAGAAATTTTTCTCGGCAGTTTTTATTTCTTTTAAAAGGGGATATCATTCCAGTTGATAAGACAAACAGGTATTATTTTCTGCCAATAAAAATGGTTTGTTTCTCTATAAGCTACGATCTAGTTAAAAAAGAGGTTTTTTTATAAGTTAAGAAAGTATAAAATCAGTGCAATGACTGCGTTAAGCCAAGTAGTTATTTTGAAATGTTTGAT
>NZ_CANMAB010000133.1:0-9372 GCF_947495635.1 uncultured Virgibacillus sp.
TCCGGTAGTTCAGTTGGTTAGAATGCCTGCCTGTCACGCAGGAGGTCGCGGGTTCGAGTCCCGTCCGGACCGCCACTAATATTATAAAGGTAGACACAGGATTTCATTATTGAAAATCGTGTGTTTTTTATATTTAATAGGAATTTTCATCAAGAAGCTGTCGCCCCGAATCAAGTAAAATATCCATCCTTATCTACTTCATGTTATTTCCAATCTAGTATGGTTTCCTTTTTCATTTTTCAACATTTTTTGCTATCATAAAATATAGCTTAAAAAGAAATTGGTGTGACTTGTAAATGGATGAATTTTCATTAATTGATTCAATAAAACAAACATATTATAGCCAGCCTACTTTAATCAAAGGTATTGGGGATGATGCAGCTGTTATACGTCAATCTGCATCAGATATTGTAACGGCAGTTGATACTTTTGTAGAAGGAGTCCATTTCCGAAGGGATACGATGGAGCCTTTTCATGTAGGATTTCGGGCTTTAGCAGCAAATTTAAGTGATTTAGCTGCAATGGGAGCAACTCCTGCTTTTTATCTAGTTTCTATTGTTATTCCTAAGACTTGGACCGAAATAGAAATTGCTGAGATCTTTGCTGGCATGAAGAAAATGGCTGGGAAATACCACATGGACTTAATTGGTGGAGACACAGTATCGGGCAAAGAACTATCTTTATCTATTACTGTGATTGGTTATGTTGATCAAGATAAAATTCGCTACCGTCATACTGCTAAAGCTGGAGATATTGTATTTGTAACGGGTACATTAGGTGATTCACAAGCAGGCTTTCATATTCTGACAAATCCAAGCTCCTACGATAACGCAGCGTATTTTATTAAAAGGCATCAACTACCCACACCTCAAATCGATTTTGCAGCTCATTTGCAGAAGTTTACTCGAATCACATTAAATGATGTGAGTGATGGCATTGCAAGTGAAGCAGCAGAAATTGCGGAAGCTTCAAGGGTAACTATTCAATTAGAGGATAATCGAATTCCAGTTCATGAGACATATAATCAATTTCCTTCTGATTTACAATATAACTGGAAATATTTTGGAGGGGAAGATTTTGAATTATTAGGTACTGTTCCGTCAGCGGACTGGTCGGAGTTAAAGAGCGTAGCTAAATTATTACCTGTTAGAATAACGAAAATAGGTAAAGTTATAAACGAGGATACAAGTGGAAAGGTATATATCAATAAGGATGGTAGGGATTACACTTTACCAAAGCAGGGGTACACACATTTAAAGTAGGTGGATTTATTGGATACATATCAAATTACAACTCATACAGTAGAAGAAACAATACAGCTTGCTGAAAAACTTGCGATATTACTTAAGCCAGGGGATGTTATTATGCTTGAAGGTGACCTTGGAGCTGGAAAGACAACCTTTACAAAGGGTATCGCAGTTGGACTAGGAGTAAAACGAAATGTGACAAGTCCAACATTTACGATTATTAAAGAGTATGAAGGCGAACTGCCGTTATATCATATGGACGTCTATCGACTAGAACATTCAGATGAGGACATAGGGTTTGATGAATATTTTAATGGAGACGGTATTTGTATCGTTGAATGGGCAAGATATATTCAAGATTACTTACCACAAAATCGTCTAGAAATAACTATTTCATACATTAATGAGCATTCGAGAGAATTAGCATTTACTGCATGGGGTGACCATTTTAAATACGTTCTAAATGAACTACAGTTATAATTTAGCAGAATGAGGAGTTATTTACATGAACATACTTGCTATCGATACCTCGAACCAAGTAATGAGTGTCGCTATTCAACAAAATGAGCAAATCATTGGCGAAATAAATACAAACTTAGCGAAGAATCATTCCGTACGTTTAATGCCAGCAATTGATCAATTAATGAAAGATATTGGATTAATGCCTGATCAATTAGAGCAAATTGTTGTTGCAAAAGGTCCTGGATCATTTACAGGAGTTCGAATTGGGTTGTCTACAGCAAAGACAATGGCCTGGGCACTGAATATACCAATAGTGGGCATTTCTAGTTTGGAAGTCCTTGCATATCAAGGGCGATTTTTTAATGGTCTTATTTGTCCTTTTTTTGATGCTAGAAGGGGAATGGTTTATTCCAGTACCTATCAGTGGCAAGGTACGATTATGGAAGAGATTGTACCTGAATCAAATATTTCCATGGAGGATTTATTAAACAAGCTTAAGGCTTATGACAAGCCTGTTTTGTTTTTAAGTCCTGACATGCATATTCATCAGGAAGCTATTGAACGGATAGTAGGAATAAATGCCATGATTCCAGAACCTACCTATCATCTACCTAGGGCATCTCATTTGATATTAGCATCTAAAGATAAACCCATTGATTCTACACATACGTTGACTCCAAATTACCTCAGACTTGCAGAAGCAGAAGCGAAATGGCTTGAGCAACAAAGGGAAAAGCAAGCGAATGAGTAACGTAGCAATACGAAAAATGGAAGTAGCTGATGTTCAACAAGTAATGGAAGTGGAAAAGGCATCTTTTACCAATTCATGGACGACAGACATTTTTTATCAGGAGATTACCGATAATCCACATGCATATTATTTTGTGATGGAGCTTGACGATACTATTGTCGGTTATGTAGGTATGTGGATAGTCCTGGATGATGTACAAATTACGAATATTGCTATTATGCCATCTTTTCGAGGGAGAAGATTAGGAGAAAAACTATTCCACTATACTATTCGATATGCGATAATGAAAGGAGTCAGTCGTCTGTCTTTAGAAGTTCGTAAATCGAATATGATAGCACAAAAATTATATCGTAAATTTGGGTTGGTATCAGGCGGCATTCGTAAAAATTATTATACAGATAATCAGGAAGATGCAATTGTAATGTGGGTGAATTTAACATGAAAAAAGACACAATACTATTAGGAATTGAAACAAGTTGTGATGAAACTGCAGTAGCCATTGTAAAAAATGGAAGAGAAATTCTTGCCAATGTCGTTGCATCACAAATTGATAGTCATAAACGATTTGGCGGAGTAGTTCCAGAAATAGCTTCCCGTCATCATGTGGAACAAATAACGTATGTACTGGAAGAAGCACTACAACAGTCAAATACGGTATGGGAAGCTATTGATGGGATTGCAGTTACGGAAGGGCCAGGTTTAGTAGGTGCTTTATTAGTAGGTGTGAATGCTGCTAAAGCATTGGCTTTTGCTAAACAAAAACCGTTGATTGGTGTACATCATATAGCTGGACATATTTATGCAAATCGGTTAGAAAAGGAATTTGAATTCCCTTTGCTTGCATTAATCGTTTCTGGTGGTCATACAGAACTTGTTCTTATGAAATCACATGGAGCATATGAATTAATTGGCGAAACAAGGGATGATGCTGCAGGAGAAGCCTATGATAAAGTTGCACGTATGTTGCAATTACCTTATCCAGGTGGCCCGCAAATTGACCGGCTGGCAGAACTAGGAGAAGAAGCAATCGATTTTCCTAGAGCTTGGTTAGAGCAAAATAGCTATGATTTTAGCTTTAGTGGGCTGAAGTCTTCTGTTATTAATACCATTCACAATGCAAAACAACGTGGAAAAGAACTTAGAAAAGAGGATATAGCAGCTAGCTTTCAAGCTAGTGTAATTGATGTATTAACTACTAAAACGGTTCGTGCAGCAAAGGAGTTTGATGTTAAACAGGTTATTATTGCAGGCGGTGTAGCAGCTAACAGAGGATTACGCAGTGCGTTGGAAGCAGAATTTGCAAAGACTAGTATTCCTTTATTAATACCTCCTTTAAACCTCTGCACGGATAATGCTGCAATGATTGCTGCTGCAGGGACAATTGCTTTTGAACAAGGTAGACGTTCAGGGCTTGAATTAAATGCAAGACCTTCGTTACTTTTAAAGTAATAAGTAATCCACAGGTTGTCACAGAAATGTTCATAACTTATTGGAAGTCTGTCAGATAGTCATGTTGAAAGTGGGTAAATTTGTGGAAAACTGCATAAAAACATGTGGATAATGTGTGTATCTTTTTATTAATAGCGATATAATGCATGTTATTCACTTTTGAGCTTGTGGATAACTATACAACATTTAATGATGTTAGAGAAATTTGGTGATTGAGCAGTGTCTAAGAAACAGTCCTTTTATATACAGAATGATTTAATTATCTTATTTATTTTGTTTGTATGTGTCAGCTTGCTTTCCATTTACAACGCCCAGCAATTGGATCAATATAATGAGAACTTTGTTTTAAAACAAATCGTTTGGTTTACAATAGGTGTTGGTATTGTAGCTGCCATACAGTATTTAGATATTGAGCAAATTCAGAAGGCTAGTGTTTTCATCTATGGATTTGGTGTACTTGTGCTTGCTGTGCTGTTAATTAGTCCAGATGCGATCGCAAAGCCTGTTAATGGTGCAAAAAGCTGGTTCCAGCTTCCTGGACTTTCGTTACAGCCCGCTGAGTTTACGAAAATAACGACGATTATATACATGGCTGCTGTTATCCACAGCCATAAGCAAAAATTTGAAAGACCAACTGTAAAGTCAGACATACTTATGTTAGTTAAAATTCTTGCAGTAGTTGGAGCTCCCGTCTTTTTAATTATGCAACAGCCTGATTTTGGTACGGCAATGGTGTATCTATTCATTGCAGGGATGATTATTATATTATCGGGAATTGATTGGAAAATCATTATGTTTTTAATTGTTAGTATTTCAGCGGTACTTGGCGCTGTATTAGGATTTATTGTAAAATTCCCGGATCTAGCTAAGAAAATTGTTGGAGACGACCAGGCGTATCAGATTGATCGAATTATGACGTGGTTTGATCCTACGCAACAAACAAGTGATGCTACATGGCATTTTGACCAGGCTTTTATGGCACTTGGTTCAGGGCAATTATTTGGAAAAGGGCTTGGGACACCTCAGGTTAATTTCCCAGAAGCACAAACCGATTTTATCTTTTCCATCATTGGAGAGAGCTTTGGATTTGTCGGTAGTGCGCTTGTCATTTTTCTATATTTTATGTTGCTATATAAGTTAGTCACGATTGGGCTCGCTATTTATCAGCATTCGCCGTTTGCATCATATATTTGTTTTGGCTATCTGAGTATGCTGTTAGTCCACGTGTTTCAAAATGTTGGGATGGCAATAGGAATTATGCCGGTAACAGGAATTCCGTTATTGTTGATAAGTTATGGAGGTAGTTCCGTATTATCCACAATGCTTGGCTTTGGCGTGATTTATCGAATAGCTGTGGAAAACTCGATCCAAAATGATTATCTATTCAAATAAATATGGTCATCTAAAAAAGCTACATGATATAAAATTGCGATCATGTAGCTTTTTATTTACAAGCAGATGTGGCATATCATCATCGAAATCTAGGATATGGGACGCTTTATGTAGAACTAGATGACTCGTGTAATTTCTTTAGAAGTCATCCATCTAAGGTTAACTATTTCATACTTCGGTAGGAACCACCTAATCATTGCATTCAAAGAATGATAAAAAACCCGAGCTATTTTTCGAAATATAACTTCGTATATTCGGAATATAGCTCGGATTTGTTTCATCTAGATTACTATGTTGGGGCGCTCTTTTAAATCGATTATTCCTCTTGTAGCTCGGCCCACTCTTCCATTAATCGTTCAATATGCTGTTTTCGATTTTGCGTCTCTTGAGTTAATTCAAGTGCCTTTTCATGATCTTGGAAAATTTCTGGCTGTGTCATTTTATCTTCTATCTGATTGATTTCTAACTCTAGTTTTTCAATTTCTTCCTCGAGTTCAGCAATTCGTCGTTGCTTCTTGCGTCTTTCACTTTTTAATTGCTTTTCTTCCTTGTAGCTCCGCTTTTTTTCAGTTGTTGACTTTTGTTTAACTACTTCAGCTTGCTGTAATCTTTGTATTTCTGCCTCTTCTGCTTTTTTCTCTAGATAATAATCATAATCCCCTAAATAAAGCATCGTATTGGATCTTTGCATTTCGATCACTTGATCAGCAATTTTGTTAATAAAATAGCGATCATGAGAAACAAAAAGTATCGTACCTGGATAATCGATTAAAGCAGCTTCAAGTACTTCCTTACTATCGATATCAAGATGGTTTGTCGGTTCATCGAGTATAAGCAGATTGGCTTTTTGCATCATCAATTTAGATAATGCCAGTCTTGCTTTTTCTCCCCCACTTAATGCATTCACTGGCTTTAAGACATCGTCTCCTGAAAATAAGAAGTTACCAAGAACGGTGCGTATATCTTTTTCATTTATCGTCGGATAATCATCCCAGAGTTCCATCAATACCGTTTTTGAAGAGTTTAAATTTGCCTGCTCTTGATCATAATAACCAATTTGAACATTTGTTCCGAGCTGAATGTTACCTTTTGCAGCCTTCAGTTTACCTAATATAACTTTTAATAACGTAGTTTTACCAACTCCATTAGGTCCTACTAAAGCAACACTTTCACCACGATTTAGGTGCAGATCTACATGGTGAAATAAGTCATTATCTTCACCATCATAACGAAAGGACAGATCATTGATTTTTAAGACATCATTTCCACTTCTTTTGTCGATATGAAATGAAAAGGAAGCAGAAGATTCTTCTCCTAAAGGTCGATCAAGCTTGTCCATTTTTTCTAACTGCTTCCGCCTACTTTGGGCACGCTTCGTTGTAGACGCACGTACAATATTTCGTTGAATAAAATCCTCCATTTTTTTAATTTCAGATTGTTGTTTTTCATATTCTTTTAGGTCTTTTTCAAAATCCAAAGCTTTTTGTTCTAAAAATTTACTATACGTACCATGATATTTTTTCGTTTTATGTCTGGAAATCTCATAAACGATGGATACGGTCTTATCTAGAAAATAACGATCGTGGGAGACGATGATGATAGCTCCAGGATAGCTTATTAGATAGTTTTCTAACCAATTTAATGTATCAATATCCAAGTGGTTTGTTGGTTCATCTAAAATAAGTAACTGTGGCTTCTTTAATAACAGTTTTCCTAGTGCCAATCTAGTTTTTTGACCACCACTTAGTGTTTCAATTGGTGTTTGGTAGTCAAAATGATGAAAATCTAGGCCAGTTAAAACAGCTTTTATATCTGCTTCATAGGTATATCCGCCATTCCTTTGAAAGACCTGTTGTAGTTTATCGTATTGATCCAATAATTTTTCATAGCTGTCAGTTGAATGGTTAGTCGTTTGTTCCATTTGCTTTTCAAGGAGACGTAGCTCTTCTTCCTGTTTTCTTAATTCCGTAAATACAGCGAGCATTTCATCCCAAATGGTTTGATTTGATTCAAGTGACATATGTTGTGATAAGTAACCGATTGTTAAATCCTTAGGCTGGAAAAGCTCACCATCATCATAGCTGAGTTCACCAGCCATTATTTTTAATAGTGTAGACTTTCCAGCTCCATTTCTACCTACAATAGCAATACGATCATTGTCTTTTACTTCCATTTTTATATTCGATAGAATCTCATCAGCACCAAATGCCTTAGAAAGTCCATTCATTTGCATAAGTATCATAGCTTTTCACCTCATCCATACTAGTGTATCTTAATTACATGAACGCAAGCAATATAATTGTGAAAACGATCACGACTTATTTCCATTTTTCTGCTAGAATAGAGATGGAGTTCAAAGCAATGGAGTTGGGCAAATGTCAGATTTTACACACTTTAATCAACAGGGTAGGGCGCATATGGTGGATATTAGTGATAAGCAAGAAACGAATCGTATGGCAATCGCTAGATCCAGTATCCTTATGAACAAACAAGTTTATGAGGCGATTATTGGAAATGCTATAAAAAAAGGGGATGTACTTGCAGTTGCACAAGTTGCAGGTATTATGGCAGCAAAGAAGACACCAGACTTTATTCCAATGTGTCATCCGTTACCATTAACGGGCGTTAATATTTCGTTTCAGTGGGATACGTCACATGATACATATGAATTAATTGTTGATGCCACTGTGAAAACGAAAGGAATTACAGGTGTTGAGATGGAAGCTCTTACTGCTGTGTCTGCTGCTACATTGACAGTATATGATATGTGCAAAGCGATTGATAAAGGGATGACCATCGGCCAGACATTTTTAATCGAAAAACAAGGTGGTAAATCTGGAGATTATTATCGTAAGGAAAGAAGGAATGACCATGGATCAAAATAAAATACCTCAAGCAACTGCTAAACGCTTGCCATTGTATTATCGATTTTTAAATAATTTGAATCACCAGGGCAAAAAAAGGGTGTCCTCCAAGGAATTAAGTGATGCGGTAAAAGTCGATTCTGCTACCATTCGCAGAGATTTTTCTTATTTTGGTGCATTGGGTAAAAAGGGATATGGCTATAATGTCGAATACCTATTGGGATTTTTTCGTAAGACGCTCGATCAGGATGAAACAACGGATGTTGCACTAATTGGCGTAGGTAATCTAGGTACTGCCTTTTTACATTATAATTTTATGAAAAATAATAATATATTAATAAAGATGGCGTTCGATAGTGATCCCGATAAGGTTGGAACTACGATTGGTGATGTACCTGTATATAATATTGCAGATTTAGAAGACAAGATAGCTGGTGTAAAGGTGGCAATCTTAACAATCCCTGCTAGTGAAGCGGATGGAATCACCGATCGACTCGTGGAGCAAGGGATTACGGGGATTTTAAATTTCACTCCAGCGAGGATTACGGTTCCAGAACATATTCGTGTTCATCATATTGATTTAGCGGTTGAGCTACAAGCACTTGTTTACTTCTTAAAACATTATCCTTTAGAAACGAATCGTCTAGAATAAGCGAAGCCTCTTGATGGTAATTAAAGCTACTGAGAAGCGTTTTTGATATGCTCTCCTTTATCTCGCTAATAACTCAGTAAGATCTTAATTCAAGCAATAATACGGATTAAGCGGGGGATCGACTGCCAGTAAATGTCCGATTGGTTTTACGAATAATCCGTGGGGATAAACAAATCCCCCACGGATTGAAGTTTTACTTTGTGTAGACAGATTAAACATTGATTCTGTATTACTTAAGGAGCGTTTTAATAGTGAAATAGCAGTATTTGATGAAGCGTCGTTTTCCATGGGCAACGCTTCAATGTATATTTTCTTTCTTGATTGGAAAAGCAAAAGTAAGTAGTTTTTTGCTCTTAAGGAAAAATGAAATCAGAAACAAGCTGGGAAACCTAGATAGGGTTTCTTTTTTTGTAAGTTAAGAAAGTATAAAATCAGTGCAATGACTGCGTTAAGCCAAGTAGTTATTTTGAAATGTTTGTGTATATTGGCAATGCTCCGACTAATTACTTCGCTTTCCGCGGGCACGGCCCATAGCCGTCAAGCTAAGAAAAAAGA
>NZ_CANMAB010000134.1:0-9179 GCF_947495635.1 uncultured Virgibacillus sp.
GTTTCACTTTATCCCGCATATAACTGGCAGTAAGATCCGCCCTTTAAGCAATAAAGTGAACCCAATATGGGTAAGTGTGGAACAACTGCCAGTAAATGTCCGATTGGTTTAACTAACCATCCGTGGGGAAAAACAAAACCCCACGGATGGAAGTTTCACTTTATCCCGCATATAACTGGCAGTAAGATCCGCCCTTTAAGCAATAAAGTGAACCCAATATGGGTAAGTGTGGAACAACTGCCAGTAAATGTCCGATTGGTTTAACTAACCATCCGTGGGGAAAAACAAAACCCCCACGGATGGAAGTTTCACTTTATCTTTACATATGAGATGATAAAGTATTCTATTTTTTTGCTTCATTGGCAGCAGCTAATTCTTATTTTGCGGAATAAATCTCTACATCCGCCTGCTGGTTTTCAAGCTTTTGTTTATTTTGTCTTTGCGCTTTTACTTTGTCCGTTATTTTTTTTGAAGTAGCAGATGCCGTTTGTTTTACATTTGTGAGTTTTCCCTTAGCTGAATTTCCAAATTTCTTGGTTATTACTACCGTATTATCTTTTGTATTTACCATCTGCTTTGAAATATCTTTACGAAGCTCTTTCCCTGTTTTAGGGGCTAATAGTAAGGATGTAATGGCACCAACAGCAGCACCTATTAATGTCCCTGATATAACTTGTTTTACATTGATCGATCTCTTCGTTTCAGTTTTTGCCATTCATTTTCTCCTCCTGTTAATATGATGTCACCGCGTAACAAAAGATAGGAGATGTTTTAATCTCACTCATACAAGCATGTGACTTTAGCTCATTATAAGTTCATTACCCCTAATCTATAAAAATAAAACGGTAAAATTAAATATATTTAAATTATACCCGATCATTTTAAATCATCTGAATATATACCAAAACCATTTATATTCATAGTAAAATAGATTTACAACTAATAAAAATAAAATCAGGAGGTAAATAGATGGAACAACGAATTACATCGGTATATATTATTTCTCCACAAACGAAAGCCATCTTATTAAAGGAACGATCCTACTTTCGTTCTATTATTTTGGAAGGAAATATGCAGAGAAGGTCTTTACATAAACCAGAACAGATAATTAACAATAGTTGTTTATTATATGGATCGACGTTAGACGGAAGAAGGAAGGCTGTGAAGCGTATATTAAAATCGTCTAGCAAACTCCCAGTTCCTATAATTCCAGAGAAGGGTGTTTACATGCTACCTACTGCCTCAATAAAAAATAAAAGCTGTGTTTGGTTGGCTTATCATCATATTGATACTTATGAAAAGTATCAAGATCAGACTTATATTAAATTTTTTGATGGCAATGACTTACTAATTAATATCTCGCATAATGTGTTTGATATGCAATATAAGCGAACTAGCCAATTAATCGTACATATGAATAGAGGGTTTTTATTCGACCAACGTAGTTTCCGAAATCGATATTTTAAATTTTAATACAGAAAAATAAGAGACGGACGCAAAAGAAACTAAGATTTAGTTGGATGGACAAGCTGGTAGCTCAGAATAGGGAACAATATGTTTCTTTTTTTTTACGTAAATTTACTTGTTTTGAAAACGCTTTTGTTGTTAAACTTATAAAGCGGTATAATGACTGACCGGTAAGTCAGGATTTTATTGAAACTATTCGTATAGTTATTACGTAAAACAGGTGGGTGACGAGATTGAATGAGAAAAAGATGAAGTTAATTGAAGCAGGAATGAAATTAATTGCTGAAAAGGGGTACTTTAACACTTCTATTCAAGAAATTGCGAATGAGGCTGGTGTATCAAAAGGTTCTTTTTACATATATTTTCCATCGAAAGAAGATTTCCTTACTACAGCTTTTCTAGATTTCCACCGCCATATTACTTTGGAAATGAAGGAAGCAAAGAGTAATGGAAAAACACCTAAAGAGAGTTTTGCAAATCAAATCACTGTTCTAATTGATTATATCTATAAGCATAAGGATTATATTATGATGTATTTTCGTGAAAATATATCAATTGGGCAAGATATGGATAACCAAATATGCAACTTAAAGATAGAGAATTTTAATTGGATGAAGGAAAATCTACGAGATATCTATGGTAATCAATTAGATGTAATGATTATTGATGCTGTTATACAAGTAGAAGGTCTCATTCATGGTTATTTAAAGTGGTTGGTAATAGATGATATTACAATTGATAAATATCGAGCAGGTATGTTTATCGTTAGACGGTTAGATGATTTAATTAAAGGAATGCTAGAAAATCAGGAAGAGCCGCTAGTCAAAGCCTCAGAAATACCTTCTGATTATCATAATGCAACGGAGCATGAGCGTTTTAAGCAACCTTTTCTAGCAGCATTAAGAAAGTTAGAGTCGAAAGTAGCTGAATTACCATTAAGTAGAGCTAAAGAGTCTCAACTCTATCAGGTGATACAGGCCATACAAAATGAGGCAGATAGTAATGAGCCACAAACTGTAGTTATTCAAGGGTTGTTAGCTCACTTTACTGGATATCCTGAATTGAATGAAGAAGTTAAACAAATTGCTACAGTGTTCGATGTTGAACTATTATGATGTGTTAAAGATAAGAGAGGAGTCGAATAGATGAAAAGATTAAGTATAGGTCTTGCGGGATTATTATTAATGGTTCTGCTAGCTGCATGTAATCAAGAAGAGGATAAGAAGCAAGGCGAAGAGAGAGTAACCCCAGTTGAGACGGAGGAAGCGACGGAAGGGGATATCGTTATCGATAAGACAGTTTATGGACGAACACAACCATTGACATCAACTCCTATTATGGTTCAAAATCCTGGAGAAGTAGACACGTTGGAGGTTGAGAATGGGGACCAGGTCAATGAGGGCGATCTGATAGCTACTATAAAGACACCGGCAGGTAAACAAAATATTAGAGCTTCTCGAGATGGAGAAATTGCACAATTATCGTTAGGTAAAGGTGAGATTGTTTCAACGGAAAATCCATTAGCATTGATCGTTGATTTAGAAAAGATAAAGCTACAGTTTACGGTAACAAATGATATCCGTTCCTTATTAGATAAAGAAGACAAATTAACTACCATTATTAATGATAAAGAATATAAAGCAAAAGTTACTTCAATAGGAACAATACCTGATGATACAGGTCTATATCCAATTGAAGCAACTATAGAGAATAAGGATAATGATTTATTGCCAGGAATGACTGGAAAATTGCATATTCCAGAAAAACGAATTGATTCCGCCGTTATCGTTCCTACAGAAGCAATTGCAGAGGAAAATGACGAGTCATTTGTTTATGTGATAAGAGATAATAAGGCTGTTCGTACTATAGTTTCGATTAAAGAATCACAGTCAAATCAAACTGCTATTGAGGGTGACGTTAAAGCTGGGGATCAGATTGTTGTAAATGGTCAGCTGACATTAACTGATGGTAGTAAGGTCAATGTCGTGAAAGGGGAATAAATTTTGAAGCTTGTAAAAACATCAGTAAAACGTCCTGTCGGCGTTATCATGATTGTTCTGGCCATTCTTGCATTGGGAGCCGTTTCACTCCGTAGCTTAACGGTTGATTTATTTCCAAAAATAGATCTCCCAGTTGCAGTGGTCGCAACCACTTATGATGATGCTGCACCACAGGAGGTAGAGAATTTAATAAGTAGACCAATCGAATCTGCAGTAAGTACTGTAGAAGGTATTGAAACAGTTCAATCGCAATCGCAGTCTGGCTCCTCACTTGTAATGCTAATGTTTAGCAATGGAACAGATTTAGATCAGGCATTGTTAGATGTGCGTGAAAGTGTGGATCAGGTTAAAGGGATGCTGCCAGATAGTGCAGGCGAACCAAATATTATGCGATTTAATCCAGATCAGATGCCTGTAATGTGGGTAGGACTGACTGGTCAGGATGCAGCAGCGTTAACAGAGGTTGCCGATGATCAAGTTGTGCCATTCTTTGAAAGACAAGGTGGAGTGGGCTCTGTTTCTGTTGAAGGTGGAAAAGAAAGAGAAATTCAATTAATCTTGGATGAATCCAAACTTCAACAGTATGGGGTAACGACACAATCTATTGTTCAATCATTAAATAGTACGAATCAATCAGCCTCAGTTGGAACCGTTGAAAAAGGAAATAAGGATCTTCAACTCCGTATTACTGGCGAATTTTCATCAGTGGAAGATATTAAACAAACGATTGTTCAAACTGAAGCAGGTGCTACGATATACGTAGAAGACGTGGCTAAAGTTAAGGATGGTTTTAAAGAACAATCCAGCCTAACATTTGTAAATGGTAAACCATCAGTCGTTTTATCTGTTTTGAAAAAAACAGATAGCAATACGGTTGAAGTGGCTACAAATATCGAAGACAGTATCAAAGAAATAAAACAAGAATTACCATCTGATGTCAATTTAGATGTGATTATTGATACATCTGACTTTATTCAAATGTCTATTGATTCGGTAGTTCAAAACATATTAATCGGTGGGATTATCTCCATCTTTATCTTGTTGTTATTTTTAAAGAGTATTCGCGCTACGATTGTAATTGGTTTATCTATTCCAATTGCAATTATTACAACCTTTACGTTAATGTATTTCACTGGCGAGACGTTAAATATCTTAACACTAGGAGGGCTAGCATTAGGTTTAGGAATGATGGTGGATAGCTCCATCGTTATACTGGAGCATATTTACTCCTTCAGACAAAAAGGTTATAGTTTGAAGGATTCAGCAATAAAAGGTGCATCTGAACTGGCTCCTGCCGTTATTGCTTCTACAACAACTACCCTAGTAGTATTTCTACCTATTATTTATGTAGAAGGAATAGCATCAGATTTATTTACACCGCTTGCTTTAGCCGTCTCATTTTCGTTAATTACTTCGTTGGTTGTTGCGGTTACACTTGTTCCGATGCTTTCTTCAAAATTACTGAAAAAAGCAATCAAGGATGGAGGAAGACGATATTGGTTTGATCGTTTCTTAGATTGGATCAATGATCGTTATCGCAGTATCTTAAAATGGGTATTGGGTCATCGAAAAACGTCAGTATTTGTTACCATCCTAGCCATTGTTGGTAGCTTGGCGTTGACACCATTTATTGGAGCTGAATTTATTCCTTCTGCTGATCAAGGTCAGATGGAGGTTCGTATTGAAACAGCCTCTGGAAGCTCTTTGAAGCATACCGAAGAGGTTGTTGAAAAGGTGAATAAGGAATTAGAGGCATTTGATTCCGTCATTGAAACAAATTATGTAAGTGTCGGCGGAGGAGGCTTTGCCGGAGCTGGTGGCGGTGGTGCGAACCAGGCGACTTACACCATGCAGTTAATCCCTTCATCAGAGAGAGAGAAGACAACAAATGCTGTTGTCCAGGAAATGGACGAAGCACTTCAGGATATTCCTGGAGCTGAAATCACAGTAAGCTCAATGGATTCGGGCATGAGTATGGGAGAACCTATTCAAATAAAATTAAAAGGTCCAGAGCATGAAGTGTTAACAGAACTTGCGGATCAAGTTGTCGATGAAATATCCACAGTAGATGGAATTTATAATCCAGAATCTGCTGCATCTGATGGTGTACCGCAGATGAATATTACCGTTGACAAAGATAAAGCAGCAATGTACGGTTTGACTCAGGAACAGGTTCTTGGCCAAGTGCAGCTACAATTTACGGGCCAAGTAGCTACAAAGTATCGGGAAGACGGTCAGGAAATGGATGTTAGCCTTATGTATCCAGAGGATCAGCGTAGTTCAATAGAAGATTTACATGATATGAAGATTCAAACAATGCAGGGATCAACCATATCACTTGATGAAGTAGCTGAATTTAAGCAAATGAGTGGACCTGTTAGCTTACTAAGAGAGAACCAGCAACCACAGATGAATGTTACGAGCCAGATAGTTGATAGAGACTTAGGAAGTATATCATCAGACGTAGAATCAGTACTTGCGAGCATGAATTTACCAGAAGGCTATAGCTATGAAATTGGTGGTCAGTCCCAAGACATGACAGATTCATTTACTGATTTAGCAATTGCGTTGGTCTTCTCGATTTTCCTTGTTTATGCAGTGATGGCTATACAATTTGAGAATTTCTTATTCCCATTAATTATTATGTTTGCAATGCCTGCAACTGTAATTGGGGTTATGCTCGGACTGTTTATCGCGGATATTCCTCTTAGTATTCCTGCTTTTATTGGAATAATCATGCTTGCCGGTATTGTTGTGAATAACTCGATTGTATTAGTTGATTATATAAATCTTTTACGCAAAAAAGGGAAAGATCGTTATGAAGCAATTTTAGAAGCAGGACCAAGCAGGCTACGTCCTATTGCTATGACAACATTAACAACGATTTTAGCAATGGTACCATTAGCGCTTGCTCTTGGTGAAGGTGCTGAAACACAGCAACCATTAGCGGTCACAATAATATTTGGGTTAGGCGTTTCAAGTATCTTTACACTACTATTAATTCCTGTAATCTACACACTGTTTGATGATTTAACAGCAAAAATTACAAGAAGAAATAAAAATACAGAAGAAGCTTAGGTGATAAGAAGCTGCTGAGATAAAGCGATAAAGCCCATTCTAAAGGTGAACAATACACTATCTTGGGAAAGATACGTAGACTCCTTGGCAAGCGAAGTATATTTCCCAGCAGCTTCGTTAGGGACAAAAGAATTTTTAGCGATGTAAAACCGAAACTTTATCTGAAATAGTTAGATAAAGTTTCGGTTTTGGAAATAGATCATTCATTCATCGCTTAGTCAAATGCTTGCTTTCTGTGGGCACGTCTTCAACTATTTTACTTTTGTCCCAGCCACTTTCCTGATCAGTCAAGTATTAATATTTGTTAGTTTAATTATTTCCGGATTCAAAAACCTTGTGAATTTGGGCGTGCTTTTTTTCACTTCTCACTAATTTTAACCTGAGTACATCCGCAAAAAATGTATTTGATTAACTTTATTGAGAAGAATAGAAGAAGTAGAGGAGGATATCTTATGTCTTTATCCAGAATAATGAAATGGGTCACAGGGATATTTGAAGCACTACTTGGCTTTCCTATTCTTGGGGGCTTATATATTGTTTCAAATTTTTGGACACCCTTGTTTGTTATGTTAATACTTCATATCATTACATTATTTTTATCAAAAAGAGATGGTGCAGCTACAGCAGGTAGTATTTTAGGAATTATTACATCATGTATTGGGTGGATACCTATTGTCGGTATGCTAATGCATATCATTACTGCTATTGTACTAATAATTACTGGAACCATTTCAGACGAACAAAAACGTATAAATTAAAAAGACCAAGTAATTCGTATGTTATGTGAATTACTTGGTCTTTTTTTAGAAATTAGCATTTTGCTAAACTAGAATATTACGCTGACTTTTTTCTGAGAGATGATCAGCTATTCAGTAATTGGCCACCAATGGAATCCATCTTGTTCAAGTAAATCATTGGCAGCCTGTGGCCCCATTGAACCTGAAGGATAGTTTGGGAATTTAGGTTGTGATGCTGACCATGCTTGAAGTAAGGAGTCGATAAATGCCCATGAATAGGCTACTTCATCCCAATGTGTAAAGTTTGTTGTATCGCCGATGATACAATCATAAATTAGTTTTTCATAAGCTTCTGGTGTGTTTATTCCATCCACGCCATTATTGGTATAAGAAAGCTTAATAGGCTCAGCAATTGAGCCGATTCCAGCCTTTTTAGCGTTGAGATACAAAGTGATTCCTTCATTTGGTTGAATATTAATGACCAGTAAATTAGGATGCTTCTCTGCTTCATCCTTGTAATATAAATTCATTGGTATATCTTTAAACTCAACGACAATTTTAGTGGATTTTTCTTTCATGCGTTTGCCGGTTCGGATATAGAATGGTACTCCTGCCCAACGGTAGTTATCAATCATTACTTTTCCAGCAACGTATGTCTCTGTAGTAGATCCAGCTAACTCTTCTGTTTCTTCTCGATATCCCTTCACCACTTCGCCTTTTGAGGTTCCACTTCCATACTGTCCACGAACAAAGAATTCATCCACTTTGTCAGGATCAACGTGTCGTAATGCCCGTAATACCTTCACTTTTTCTGAACGAATTTCTTCTGGAGTTAATTTAATTGGTGGTTCCATTGCTAATAATGCTACCATTTGTAGCATATGGTTCTGTACCATGTCTCTTGTAGCACCTGAATGATCATAGTAGCGTGCTCTATCTTCAACACCAAGTTCTTCACTAGAAGTAACTTGGATATTGGAGATAAAGCGATTGTTCCATAAATGTTCAAATATCCCATTCGCAAAGCGAATAACTTCAATGTTTTGTACCATTTCTTTTCCTAGATAATGATCGATACGATAAATCTGATTTTCATTAAATGCCACGCGAATTTGATTGTTTAACGCTTTTGCAGATTCTAGATCATGACCAAATGGTTTTTCAATAACAAGTCTTGTCCAGCCAGCACTATCCTTTAAGCCGTTTTGTTGAAGCTGATTGGCGATGGAACCAAAATATTCCGGTGCCATAGCTAAATAGAATATTCGATTGCCATCTGTTTGATAATTACCCTCCAGCTCTTCAAGTAATATTTTTAAATGGTCATAGGAAGACGTGTCAGTTACATCAAAGGAATGATAATAAAAATGAGATGAAAAAGCTTCTATATCTTCTGCGTTTAAAGAAGCATTTTGAATTGAATCTCTTACATTTTCCCTAAAAACTTCATTGGTCCATGGTCTACGAGCGAGACCAACTACTGCAAAATCTTCACCAATTTTTCCATTCTGATAAAGGCGATAAATGGAAGGGAATAATTTCCTCTTAGATAGGTCTCCTGTTGCTCCAAAAATCACAATTACTACGTTTGGTTTATCTATAGTATTCAAAATACCCTCTCCATTTTCTATTAACTAATTAGCCGATAGCCAAGTTATCCCGCATATAACTGGCAGTAAGCCCCCGACTCCAGGCGATAAACTGAAATAAATATGGATAAGTATGGGAACAACTGCCAGTAAATGTCCGATTGGTTCTACTATCAATCCGAAACCCACGGATTGAAGTTTCACTTTATCCCGCATATAACTGGCAGTAAGCCCCCGACTCCAGGCGATAAACTGAAATAAATATGGATAAGTATGGGAACAACTGCCAGTAAATGTCCGATTGGTTC
>NZ_CANMAB010000135.1:0-9158 GCF_947495635.1 uncultured Virgibacillus sp.
CCTTTATAGCCCTGTTGTCTTTTTTCATAAATAAAATATAACATATATCAGAAAATTCGTTCAACTTGATTGAAATCAAAAATATATTCATTGACTTTTACAGTTATTTTTTATGCAACGCTAGTGAACAAATATTCACACTAAGGGTATGTGGATAGATTATAAAGGAACACCACATACGAAAAAATATCAGTTTAATGAAGATACGGGATACTGCTGGAATAGCTTATCTGATTCTGGAAAAAGTAAAGTCCAAGACATTACGATTAATGCACAGTCTAATCAGATGCATTTTGAAGGGGTATCTCAAGCAAATGGTGTTTTCGGTAGCAAATTAGTAGTAAATAGTTATAATATAACAGATGGAAATAAACTCGTAGAAACCAGAAAAGTAGCATTTTGAGAACATTTAGTTAGATAATATCTTTTTCGCTGAACCAGTACGGAAGAGCTATGTAAAAAATAAACCCTCGCATTTTAGCGAGGGTTTTCCTTCTCTAATCTTCTCAATTGATCCACAAATCCATCTTTCAATTTAAACTTTGTACCGTACATATACTTTTCCATGATGTCCCTTGTCATTTCCCTTAGTTCCTGCGGCGTGAATTCAATTAATCCAGATTCGCCACGGCTTAGCCACTTATAACTTGTATTACCAACTCTTTTCACATCGACATGATACTTCGTATAAAGTTTTTTCTTTGTTTCAATTTGCACTTGTCTTAATCGATCTATCACTGCATCAATCATACTAATGTACAAATTAGCCATAGTAAAATCAGCAGCAATAAGCTTTTTATCTTGTTCATAAACTTTTATAGCCATTGGTATTACAATAAAATCCTGTATTAGCTGTTTTAATTCAGTATTCATTTAATCACCCTTAAGAACATTTGTTCTTATTTTAGCATATGCTGTGACACTATATAAAATGTAACGATAATAAATAAAAAACGTAAATAAGCAAAATATATTATTACACTATGTCCGATAAAGTGTTATATATACCCAAAAAATATTGTGAAGAAAGTGAAAAACACCTATTTACTTATTGACATGATTTGGGAGCAAAAATAAAGAATGTCGTTGTCCAATCTTGTGCATAGTATAATTACATATTTATAAAAATGGAGGACGATCTTCATGATTTCGAACCAAGAATTAGCGGCATGCAAGTCGGCCTTATTAAATAGACAAACAGAACTAATTAATCATGTACAAGACCATCTCGGGATGACGTTAGAGACAGCCCAGGAATCAGTTGGGGAGCTGTCTAATTATGATAATCATCCAGGTGATACGGCATCAGAGTTATTCGAAAGATCAAAGGATCTAGCTTTAAATGAACATGCAGAGCGAGAATTAGAAGAAATAAATGCAGCCTTACATGCGATTGAAGAGGGAACATATGGAATTTGCAGCGAATGTGGAGCAGATATACCTTACGAGCGATTGGCTGCTATCCCAACTGCAGATCGTTGTATAGAGCACGCCAATAATAATGTGTTTAAACAGCATCGTACAATAGAGGAAGAGGTGTATAGTCCCAATATTAATCCCGATGATACGTCTGAGGAATTACAGGTTGAATATGACGCAGAAGATGCTTGGCAGGAGGTAAGTGTATACGGTACATCTGAAACGCCTTCTGACTTATATGGAGATAGAGAAAACTATGATGAAATGTATCCGAATAGTGATGGAGCGCCAGGTGCTGTAGAAAGTGTAGAAGAATTTCTAGCAGCTGATATTCATGGTAAGTATACACATCCAGCAGCAAATCATAATAAGTACGAAGAAGATTTGGATTAGGTATATTTGGCATACATGAAGATGTGAAACCTTTTGCTCCTCATTTCGTATTACGATATAAGGAGTGATCGAAATTGAATGAAAATAATGGATGTATTAAATGTGGAAGTACGGATGCGGATCAAAAGGAAGTTGCAATGACTGGAACGGGCTTATCAAAGATGTTTGATATGCAGCATAATCAGTTTATAGTCGTCTATTGCAAGAACTGTGGGTATTCTGAATTCTATAATAAGAAGAGCTCTACCGGTAGTAACATCTTTGATCTCTTCTTCGGATAAGTAAAAACACCCCTTTTTCAAATGACTTGAAAAAAGGGGTGTTATTTTTATAATTAGAAACCACTAAATATGCTATCCATGAAACCGCCAAAAAATGTTCCGACTACATTTTGTAGTAAAAGACCGGATAGGATAAACGAAACTAAATATAATCCGATTAACACATATATTCTGTCATAGCCTTTTGCAGGCTTTTCTAACAGGATTAGTGTAGGGATAAATAAAATGGGTCCAAGTAAACTAACGAAAAAGAACGTACCTGCAAATGGTAAATTAATTAAGCTAAGTAATATACCAAGAACATAAATAAACATATATGGAACAGTGTATGCACCTGTTTTGGCTAATACATCATAGATGGTTAATGATTGCGCTGTTAGCTTCGAAGCCGCAAATGTTAATCCGGAAACAATCACAAATAAAACAAGAAATTGTAAGAGTGGAAGAATAAATCCATCTAAAAAATTAACGGTCATAAACATACTACCAATTTGCATCATCACCAGATAGGTACCTAAAGCAATCAAGACGGAAAATAAAACCATTGTAATAACGCCAGGCACTAATTCATGACTCGTTATGTTTTTGGCTTTGCTAGGAGCCTTTATTAATCGGATAAAAAAGGCTCCAAAATTTGCCGATTCTTTTTTTACAGTGGCTGTGAAATCATTTTCCTTCTTTTGTGATGCACCTGAATGAGCCTGCTCATGATGGATTTCCTGTTCTTTATTTTCCTCTGGCTCCGCAGATGCTGCTGGCTCATCTGCTAAGAGAGCACCACAGTTGGTACAAAACTTTCCTTTCTCTGTTTCTTGTCCACAACTTGGACATAGCATAATTAATCACTCCTTTATATGTATTTGTATGCAGTATAACTCTTCCAGAACTAACTTCGACATAATTAGTAATATTCCTTGTTTTTTCATTACTATTTTTTCATTATAAGTGAAATTAACTTCTTGCTTCAATGGATAATATCGTTTTTTCTCTGTATGCTCGGGTGAAGCATAGCGATATAAACAGTATAGCGCCCTTAATGTGAACGATGGGCTAAGCGTAATCTTTCTTTCCCATAATAAAAAAACTGCCGAGAAGAGCGTTTCTCGACAGTCTAGGTATGTTCATCAAGCGTTTGTTTGAATACTTATTGGTTTGTTGCGTTTTCTGTATTATTTTCTTGCGCTTGTAAGGTTAATTCTACGGTTTGTTTTTTTCCGCCGCGATAATACTCTATTTCAACTTTTTCTCCAACTGTTGCATCTGAATACAAAAATTGACGTAACTCTAGTATCGAAGTAATTTCGTTTCCATTAATTTTTGTAATGACGTCAAATTGTTGTAGCCCAGCTTTGTCTGCTGCGGAGCCATTTTGCACATCTGCTACTACCATTCCACCTTTTACATCCTCAGGTAATGCAATTTCACTGCGATATTGCGGTGGTACCTGACTAAGAGCAGCTGTACTTATTCCTATTAAAGGTCGTTTAATTTCGCCATCTTTCTCTAATTGCTCCAAAATTGGTAGTGCTGTATCTACTGGAATCGCAAAACCGATACCTTCCACTTCTTGACGGGCAATTTTCATGGAATTTATTCCGATGACCGCACCATTTTCATTAACTAATGCTCCGCCACTATTTCCTGGATTAATTGCCGCGTCTGTTTGAATAACCTCGGTTACCCAATCTGGTTGTCGATCACCATTAGTGTCAATATCGATCGAACGATTTAATCCACTTACGACACCTTTTGTAACTGTATTGGCAAACTCCATACCAAGAGGGTTACCAATAGCCACTACAGTTTCTCCAACCTTTAAATCTTTTGATGATCCCATATTTGCAACAGTCGTAATTTTATCTCCATCTACCTCCAGGACAGCTAAATCAGTTAGTTCATCCGTACCTAATACGGTAGCATTAAGGCGTTCTTCTTCATAATTAAGTGCTATCTCTACTTCCTTAGCTCCTGCAACCACATGTTGATTAGTGATAATATATGCCTTGCCGTTTTCCTTTTTATAAATAATTCCTGATCCAGTTCCGGCTTCTTGGCTTTCTGTCCAAACGCTTTGCTGTTGCATATTGATTACTCCTACCACAGCTTGTGATGTCTCTTCAATATTAGTAGCAACATTTGCATCATCGGAGGCAAGTGTTTTTATAACGTCAGCTGTTTTGTTCCCATTATCGGAAGCAGTGTTGCCATTATTACCTTGTTGATTTAATGGGATTACATTGGTTAATACTAATGCTACTATGAGCACTACAGATACGATACCACCTGACAGTCCTCCAAGGATAAAGTGTAGCGCAGATTTATTTTTAGGAGGTTTATTGCGTTCCTTGGAGGCTATATATGTTTCGGTAGTACCGGTATCTGCATTATTTTGGGATTCATCCCGTATATGTTGATTATCTGATAATGGCTGTTCGTCAATAGATTCCTGCTCATTAGAGTAACCACTAAAATCTTTGTTCTGATTTTCGTCTTTATAATCCATTTTAGCTCACCCTTTATGACAAATTTTAAACACAGGCTATCGAGACAAGCATCTACAAACGTCGAGGGGAGTAGGGGAGACGCTTATAAATACTGTCCCTTAGCCTGAATATAAGTAAACGGTCACTTCCTCACGCAGTCATGCTGCGTATGAATGAAGTTACCATTGATACATTTATTGTAGCCAAGCAGTTTGGGATTCATTTGGTATAAATGTGGAAAAAATGTGTAAAAACATTTAAGTGTTCATCATGCAGGATTTATGTGAAAATAGAAGTAATTAATTTCGGGAAAAGGTGGCAAAACATGAACTATCATATTGGCATCGTTGAAGATGACCCAAATATTCAAAATATCGTTTCTGCTTATCTTAAGAAAGAAGGATTTAACGTAACCTTATCGGAAACAGCAGAAGATGCTTGGGAGATTTGGATGAATGAACCACCAGATATGTGGATCCTAGATATTATGCTTCCTGGTATGGATGGTTACGAGTTTTGCAAAAAGATACGTAATGAAAGTGAAGTACCAATTATTATTATCTCTGCGAAAGATGAGGAAATTGATAAAATTCTTGGATTAGAACTTGGTGGTGATGATTATTTAACAAAGCCATTCAGTCCAAGGGAGCTTGTAGCTAGAGTTAAGCGATTATTTAAACGATCTGTCATCGTACAAGAACAAAAAGATATGACGCAGGAGAAAATAACTGTAGATCATTTGGTGATTGATAAAAATGAACGACGAATATTTTTTAATACGGATGAATTTGAAGTTACGACAAAAGAATTTGATATGTTGCTAATCCTAGCGGAGAATGTAAATAGGGCATTTTCACGAGAGGAACTGTTAATTAAAATTTGGGGAAATAATTATTTTGGTAGTGATCGTGCGGTCGATGACCTTGTTAAACGAATTCGAAAAAAACTACCTGATTTGCCATTGGAGACTGTTTGGGGATACGGTTATCGACTTCGCTATGAGGGAGAAGCAGAATGAAGCTACAATCCCAATTGAATGCTGCCTTTACTGCCTTATTACTCGTAGTAATGACAGTTACAGGCTATTTCATTTATTCATTAATTTTAGATATGCTTATCCAAGACGAGCAACGACAATTAAAACAAAAAGGTGACCTTCTTATTGAAGTATTAAATGAGCAATATGGAAGACCCGATATTCAAAACTTAAATAGCTTCCTTCAGGATCAGGATTTACAACTTTTTCTTTATGACCGCAATCAGAATGCAGTTTTTTATTCTACGCTATCCAATAGTGTAGCAACTGAATTCTTTAAATCCAATGATTTTGCAGATACAAGTAAATCATTATGGGAATATAAAAATGACAAGTATGTAACTTCTCGTATTCTGCTTGTACCGGAAAGTACTGGATTAGAATTAATCTTGCTAACACCATTAAGTGATATTGAGGTAGTTCAACAGAATTTTATATTTCGGTTGTTAATTGTATTTTTGATTGGTGGAGTTGCTGCAACGATCATCAGTTATTTCTTCACACGTAAATTAGTAACACCGCTCTCCCAATTAAAACGACAACTGAAGAAAATCGAAAAGCGACAATTTGATTCGATGGATCGAATTAATGCAACAGGAGAAATCAAGGAAGTGGAACAAAGCGTGTATGAAATGGCAAACGAATTACAACGATACATTAATTCACAGCAAACCTTTTTCCAAAATGCGAGTCATGAGCTCAAAACACCATTAATGACAATACAGGGATATGCAGAAGGCATTAGAGATAAAATTTTTGATGAGAAAGAGGAAGCGAAAGGTCTAGAAGTTATGGTTTCTGAAGTAAACCGGTTGAAAAAGATCATTAATGAAATGATTTTGCTTGCTAAACTAGACAGTGAACCAGATGTTTATAATCCTGAGAAACTCCAACTATCACAAATTATGGAGCAGGTAGTTGATAGAGCATTACCATTAGTAAGTGAAAAAGGAATTGAATTAGAACATGCCATCGATGGTTCTCCAGAATTGTATGCAGATGGAGAGAAACTATTACGTGCTTTAGTAAATCTGGCATTTAATGGGATTCGTCATTCGAAATCGTTAGTTCGGCTTACTATTACAAAACAAAATAAGAAGGTTGTAATTATGATTGAAGATGACGGGGATGGAGTACCAGAAGAATTAATACCGCATATTTTTCATCGATTTGTAAAAGGTAAAGGTGGCGAAACTGGACTGGGTCTAGCAATAGCCCGTGCTATTATAGAGCAATCAGGAGGGAAAATTACGGTTGCGCGTTCCGAATTAGGAGGAGCAAAATTTAAAATTGTTTTTACCGGTTGATTATTTTTAAAACTTTTACTCTATGCTGGTTATTGTGTTATAATTGAATGGTTTGAATCATCTCGTAAAGAATAGAGGAGCGTACGTATGCAATTAAGAAAAGATATTCGCAACATCGCTATTATTGCCCATGTAGACCATGGTAAAACAACATTAGTTGATCAGCTTTTAAAATATTCTGGGACTTTCCGTGAAAATGAACAGGTCAATGAACGTGCTATGGATTCCGGTGATATTGAAAGAGAACGTGGGATTACAATTTTGGCAAAGAATACAGCGATTAAATATAAAGATACAGCCATCAACATTCTAGATACACCAGGGCACGCAGATTTTGGTGGAGAAGTAGAACGTATTATGAAGATGGTGGATGGAGTTGCATTAGTTGTTGATGCTTATGAAGGGACAATGCCACAAACACGATTTGTGTTGAAGAAAGCATTAGAACAAAAACTAACACCAATTGTTGTGCTTAATAAAATTGATCGTCCTAATGCACGCCCACATGAAGTAATTGATGAAGTGCTTGATTTATTTATTGAATTAGGTGCAGATGATGAGCAATTAGAATTTCCTGTTGTATATGCTTCTGCATTAAATGGTACCTCGGGTCTTGAACCTGAGGAACAAGAGGAAACAATGGATCCAGTATTTACGACTATTCTTGAGCATATTCCAGCACCAGTAGATAATCGTGAAGATCCACTACAGTTCCAAATTACGTTACTTGACTATAATGATTACGTTGGAAGAATTGGAGTCGGTAGAGTAGTTAGAGGAAAAATAAGTGTTGGTCAGCAAGTGGTTGTCCTTAAAAAGGATGGTACTCAAAAATCATTCCGCATTACTAAACTGTTTGGATTTATTGGCTTAAAACGAATAGAAATTCAAGAAGCAGTAGCAGGCGATATAGTTGCAGTAGCAGGTATGGAGGACATTAATGTTGGTGAAACGATATGTCCGCAGGATCATCCGGAAGCATTACCTTGGCTACGAATTGATGAGCCAACACTACAAATGACTTTCCTTGTTAATAATAGTCCATTTGCTGGTAGGGAAGGTAAATATATCACTTCACGTAGGATAGAAGAGCGCTTGATGAAGCAATTAGAGACAGATGTCAGTTTACGAGTTGAACCGACAGACTCTCCAGATGCTTGGGTTGTTTCTGGTCGTGGTGAACTCCACTTATCCATTCTAATTGAGAACATGCGGCGGGAAGGCTATGAATTACAGTTGTCTAAACCACAGGTAATCATTAAAGAAATTGATGGCGTTCCGTGTGAGCCAGTAGAACGTGTACAGGTTGATGTTCCAGAAGAATATACGGGTGCAATTATGGAATCACTTGGTGCAAGAAAAGGTGAAATGCTTGATATGGTAAACCAAGGGAATGGACAAGTTCGGTTAGAATTTAAGGTTCCATCTCGTGGGTTATTAGGCTACTCTACTGAATTTATGTCACAAACACGTGGTTATGGAATTCTAAACCATACCTTTGATGATTATGAACCCGTGATTAAAGGTCAAGTTGGTGGTAGAAGAGAAGGAGTACTTGTTGCTCTTGAGAATGGTAAAGCATCTACTTATGGGATTATGCAATTAGAAGATCGTGGCGTTATTTTTGTTAATCCAGGAACAGAAGTTTATGCTGGTATGATTGTTGGTGAACATAATCGTGACAATGATTTAACTGTAAATATTACCAAAGAAAAGCACTTAACAAATGTGCGTTCTGCTACAAAAGACCAAACCGCAACCATTAGAAAAACTCGTGATATGTCTCTAGAAGAAGCTATTGAGTATTTAAATGATGATGAATATTGTGAAGTAACACCTGAGTCGGTTAGATTACGTAAAAAAATCTTAAATAAAAATGAACGAGAGAAAGCAGCAAAGAAAAATAAGCTAGGCTAAAGGATGAAGGCACCGAAAGTAGATGGATTACTTTTGGTGTTTTTGCTTATTGTTTAGGAAATTATAAAATTTGCCCATGTGGTTAAATATGGGAGTGTTGAGCTGCGTTTAGCTCCAGCGCCCAGAAACGAGGCGACTTCACGAATCGCCCTAATCTAAGTCATCATCGGCTCGCAAGCTCATCGTGCTTCCTTTATCTCCGTTGACAGTCGCTACGTTTCTAATCGGGCGCTTGCGCTTTTGTGCTAAGTTAAGAAAGTATAAAATCAGTGCAATGACTGCGTTAAGCCAAGTAGTTATTTTGAAATGTTTGATGTATATT
>NZ_CANMAB010000136.1:0-8979 GCF_947495635.1 uncultured Virgibacillus sp.
TAATAGCTACTAGAGGAAGCGTAAATCTGAGCATGTAGTGATAAGGACTGAGCGAATTTTGCTCAGTTTTTCTTATAGTTATAAAATTAGCCCATGTAGATATAAGCGTGTTGGGTCGGCGTCTAGTTACAGCGCCCAGAAACGAGGCGACTTCACGAATCGCCCTATGATAAGTCTTTATTGGCTCGCAAGCTCACCATGATTGCTTGCTCCAGTCGTACATTTCTATTTGAACCCACTCATGAGGACAACAATGTCTACTGGTCATTAATTATAATTGTTTTATCCTACCATATAACTAGCAGCAATACCCCACTTCAAGCAATAAAGAGAAACCAATATGGATAAGTCGGGGATCGATTGGCAGTAAATGTCCGATTGATTCAAAGACCTTTAGGTCATACTCTTGTGGTACCGTGGGGAACAAAATTCTCAGTAGATAGAAGTTTCACATGATCTGTAAGGTATTATTTTTTCTTTTTTACGGTGATTTTTAGAGTAATACCCAGAAACTAAACAGGTGTTATGACATATAAATTGCATTATTTTTCCAATTTATTGTATTTTTTTGCGTCTAATTTAGGAATATATTGGTAATACATTAATTTTATAGAACCTTTAGCCTGTATTTTCAGAATATTTTTTGGGTATAAAGACGTCTGTCTTTATACATATGCATGAGCTATGCTAAGTAGGGATTCTTACTTATTACATAAATCAGGAGGTAAAATTGTATGTTGAAGAAGGTGAAATCACTACTATTTATTTTTATATTTAGCCTTATATTCATAGTCGGATGTGGTGCTAAGGACAGTAGTGATAGTGAAAAAGTTGCCAAAGCTAGTGAAGAACCAAAAGCAGAAGCTACTATTCCAGAAGATGATACCTTAAAGGCAGTTCTAGAAGAAAATATTCAAACAATGATGGATAAGGATTTACAAGGCCATATGAAAACCATTCATCCTGAGTCCCCTGGTTATGATACAACAAAGGAGCTAATAAATAGCCTACAAGCATATACATTAGATATTACATTAACGGATGTACATGTAGAAGAAAAGTCAGCAGCTGAAGCAAGGTTAGCTTATACGCAGACGAATATGAAAGTGGAAGGCCCTGATTACCAAAACAATCAAACAACAGGTGTTCATATATTGAAGCCGGATAATGGGGAATGGAAAATCTATAGCAGTGAAATCGGCGAAACGGTTAATTTGGACGAGAATGGAGAAGTAATTGAGGCTGGGGAAGCAGAGCCTGTGATGGAAGGTAACTATGTAGAAGAAATTAGAAGTTTAGAGATGCCATTTAGTGAAGATAAATGGGAGCTTGGAAACTATGCAGAGGAATCAGGGGAGGCTATTGTTGAATTTTTAGTTTCTGGAGAAACCTTTGAGAATTATACTGAATTACTGACGCTTCATTATTATGAAGATGGAAAAGATTTGATCGGAGTTAAAAACTTCATTACAAACATGGAAGGTAACTTGAGTGATATGATTGATGGAGAGCTTCAATTTGAGCAAATGGATGTAACAAACGAAGAAGGGTTCTATGAATTTGCTATTACTAATGACTCACTGCAATATGATCAAGAGGAACTTGCCCGCGTGTTTGTGAAGGATTCCGATATGTTTGTTATCCGCTATACAACGATGGAACAAAAAATAAAACAAAAAGAAGCTTGGTTGGAGAAGTTAAAGGCGGTTAAATAAAAGCACCCATGAAAAAAGAAGGAAAGCAGCATAATACACTGCTATTCCTTCTTTTTATGTTTAAGGCGAAAATGTAAGGACATTAAACGAATACTAACGCCTATTTCAAGTGTAGCAAATATTGCTAATATAATTGTGGTCACATTCCAGATGGTATCATCTGCACTCAGAATGGCAATGTACGTAAAGAATACTCCCATAATAAAATAAATAATCGCCATGGTCTTCGGTGAAATCTTCATTTATAAAGCCTCCATAATAAATCCTTACTCAACATTTCGTATTAATGTAGCATGAAAATGGTTTGTAGTTCTTCTAACTGTCTTTCTAATTCCTCTGGGTCAATGTTATATTGTATAAGTACGACTAATGAGTTCATAGCCATATGAACAATAATTGGTACAATAATACGCTTTGTCTTTACATAAAGATACGCAAACACTAAGCCCATCGAACCGTATACAAGTATATGCTCAGGCTCACCATGAATAACCGCGAAAATGAGCGCGGATAAAAGTGCTGCAATGAAGAAGTTTGTCCGTAAATACAGTCGTCCGAAAATAATTTTACGGAAGATGATTTCTTCCAGGATTGGAGCGGCAAACATAGGAATTATCATAAACAGTGGTGACATACGAGTCACATCCATAATTGCCTGTGTGTTTTCCGAATCTTGTCCAATACCTAACAGCTTCACTTCAATTGATCCGGCGATTCCCTGTGCGAAATATGCCATGAATACACCGAGAATAGACCAAAGAATCACATTTCCAGTAGAAGCAGCATCTCGTTGATTTACTCCTTGTTTCATGTCTGGTTTCATTAATTGTAAGACAATAATTACTCCTGCTATAAAGCTAATCAGCGACCAGTAAACAAACGCGTCTATCTGATTAATCGGTAACATTGCATATAGAAGTGGGATAAAAATAACTCCTGAGAATTGTACAAGTACATATGTTATGATGACCCACCAATATCGTTTTGGCAAAATACAACGACTCCTTTATCTCTAAGTTAAGAATGTATCCATTTTTGTTTCTTCCAATTAGTTTATGTTTGCTGAAATAAATCTATTAACGATAAAATACATATACGTGATTTTTTAGACATCATGTAAAAGTGAGGTATCAGCAACATAAAAAGGTGTGTTAAGGTGATTCTATGTAAGCTATAGAACCGTATTTATTTATACTTCTCTTATTTTATCATAAAATGAAAAGCTACTTACAATAGAATGAATCATTGGCTTGGTATGACAAATTCATTATCTGTATGTTAATAAGGAAATAAAGTTGTTCTTTTTCGCCATAAGCATTGAAAGTGGGGGATCGACTGTCAGTAAACCCGATTGGCTCAAATGCTTTAGGTCATACCCTTGTGGTACTAACAAAGCGTGGGGGGTAATCAAAACTCCCATGAATTGAAGTTTCACTTTATTGTGTTCAAGGTAAAACATTATCAATGATAATACTTTTCTGTGCAGGCAGTAGACTCATTGAAGTAATTCTTTATGTTATAACAAAGGTTTTGGATATGTTGTGAAGGTAAAGACATACGAATTGATTCGAGTAAGAAAATTTTATAAAAAAATCTATTCTTCATACTTGCATTTTTAACAGGAATTATTTATCATATTAATTGGAATTAGCACTCGGTGATATAGAGTGCTAATAAATAAAATGACATGGAATTAAGGAGGCTTTCTTCATGATTAAACCACTAGGAGAACGCGTTGTTATCGAGCTTGTTGAACAAGAAGAGAAAACTGCAAGCGGTATCGTACTTCCAGACTCTGCAAAAGAAAAACCACAAGAAGGAAATGTGGTAGCTGTTGGTTCTGGAAAAATCGTAAATGGTGAAAAAGTTGCTCTAGAAGTTTCTGAAGGTGACCGCATTATCTTTTCAAAATTTGCTGGTACAGAAGTTAAATACGAAGGCAAAGAGTACTTAATTCTTCGTGAAGATGACATCTTAGCTGTCATAGGCTAATCTTAGATATACAGATACTTAATTAAAGAATTTAAGGAGGGCTTTATCAATGGCTAAAGAAATTAAATTCAGTGAAGACGCACGTCGCGCAATGCTTCGTGGTGTAGATACATTAGCAGACGCAGTTAAAGTAACATTAGGACCAAAAGGCCGTAATGTCGTTTTAGATAAAAAATTTGGTTCCCCATTAATTACAAATGATGGTGTAACCATTGCAAAAGAAATTGAACTAGAAGATCATTTCGAAAACATGGGTGCACAGCTTGTATCAGAAGTTGCATCTAAGACAAATGATGTTGCTGGTGACGGTACAACAACTGCAACTGTATTAGCTCAATCAATGATTCGTGAGGGACTTAAGAACGTTGCTTCAGGTGCTAACCCAGTTGGCGTTCGTCGTGGGATTGAGAAAGCAGTAGAGGTAGCAGTGAATGAACTTAAAACTATTTCAAATCCAATTGAAAGTAAAGAATCTATTGCCCAAGTAGCAGCCGTTTCATCTGGTGACAGTGAAGTTGGAAGCTTGATTTCTGAAGCAATGGAACGCGTTGGAAACGACGGTGTAATCACGATTGAAGAATCTAAAGGCTTTAACACGGAATTAGAAGTTGTTGAAGGTATGCAATTTGATCGTGGATATGCTTCTCCATACATGGTTACTGACCAAGATAAAATGGAAGCAATTCTTGAAGATCCATACATTCTTATTACAGATAAAAAGATTGGTAATATCCAAGAAGTACTACCTGTACTTGAGCAAGTTGTTCAGCAAAGCAAGCCACTATTAATGATCGCTGAAGATGTAGAGGGCGAAGCTCTTGCAACTTTAGTAGTTAACAAGCTTCGTGGTACGTTCAACGCTGTAGCTGTAAAAGCTCCTGGATTCGGTGATCGTCGTAAAGCAATGCTTGAAGATATTGCTACTCTAACAGGTGCAGAAGTAATTACAGAAGATCTTGGCTTAGATCTTAAGAGTGCAACAATTGAGCAATTAGGTCGTGCATCTAAAGTTGTTGTTACAAAAGAAAACACAACGATCGTAGAAGGATCTGGAAATCCTGAAGCAATTTCTTCTCGTGTAGCACAAATTCGTGCACAAGCTGAAGAAACTACTTCTGATTTCGATAAAGAAAAATTACAAGAACGCTTAGCTAAGCTAGCTGGCGGTGTAGCAGTAATTAAAGTCGGTGCTGCAACAGAAACAGAATTAAAAGAACGCAAGCTACGTATTGAAGATGCATTGAACTCTACACGTGCAGCAGTTGAAGAAGGTATTGTTGCTGGTGGAGGTACTGCACTAGTAAATATTTATAACAAAGTAAGCGAACTTAATCTTGAAGGTGACGAAGCAACTGGTGCAAACATTGTACGTCGTGCTATGGAAGAACCAGTACGTCAAATCGCACACAATGCAGGTCTAGAAGGCTCTATCATTGTAGAACGTCTAAAAGGTGAAAAAGTTGGCGTTGGTTACAATGCAGCAACTGGCGAATGGGTAAACATGGTTGAAGCAGGAATTGTTGACCCAACAAAAGTTACTCGTTCTGCACTACAAAACGCAGCATCTGTAGCAGCTATGTTCCTAACTACAGAAGCAGTAGTCGCTGACAAACCAGAAGAAGATGGCGGCGCTGCAGGCGGCGGAATGCCTGACATGGGCGGCATGGGTGGAATGGGCGGCATGATGTAGATCGCCTCCCATAAACGCTGATATAACAGGTTTTTGAAGTGTTTGCTTTGTGATACATGAAGAAAATCTCACAAAAACCTCACAAGTTTTTTAAAAAGTAATTTTTTCAAGGATGTTTCCGTATAAATTTGAAATTTGTTCGGAAGCGTCCTTTTTCATTTTATTTGTTACATGAGTATAAATCTTCATGGTTGTTTTCATATCCTCGTGACCTACTTTTTCCATAACAGTAGCAATATCGATTTTCGCTTCAGCAGCCATACTAATATAGGTGTGTCTAAAAATATGTGGTGTAGCGTGTTTTTTGATTGATGTTTTATCTAAAATGCGATTCATACGCATAAGAATTGTTTTGGTCACAAAAGGATAACCATTCCCGCGACTAAAAACAAAGTCTTTATCGTGAAAATCCTCTATTAACGTTCGATACTGCATTTTGTGTTCATCATTTTCCCTAACAACCTTTTTCAACATATCCATTATCCAATAGAGATTATATATACATCAACATTGTTGTCTTTTTTATTCTTGTAACAAGACTGGCAAGTATAGATGTCAACATCTTTCGTGACTTGCATCATTCCTCTGCTCCTTTCAATGCTTTATCGATAAGTTTGTTTATTACATATACATCCCAACAATTGTCATAAAAATCATTCTAATTAACATAATATTTCATTTTATCCAAATATTGTTTGTGGAGCTGGGTTTTGTTTTCGCCTTACTCGTAAGCGATAGGCAAGATGGCCTTTTCGAGTTTTAAGCCTTTCAACTTTCCTTTCCAACTCCTGCACACATTCTGCTTGTTGGATAAGGTATTTCACTTCTTCTGACCCAATTCCAATATTGTCGTTATTCCAATCGCTTTTGATCTGATTCAATCGTTTATCCATCCCTAGACGTCCTAATTCGATAAGCATACGGACGTTTTATATTTTCTTTTCGTGATTGATATATAGAGCTAAAAAGTAAAACATTCCACCCAACACAGAAGCTATTTACCTTGTTTGAGTACCTAATTAAGACCTACACGAATAAGGGAGATCTAGTATTAGATAACTGTATGGGTTCTTGTACTACAGCATTAGCTGCAGATAATACAGGGCGTAACTGGATTGGATTTGAACTAGACAAAGATTACTGTAATAAGGGAATAGAGTGGATTAATGTGAATAGAGAACAATTAGGTTTACCGCAAACTTTAATGCATCATTATTGGAAGGAGGCTATGAGTATGATTCAACTAACCATATCAGGTAAGCCAGTATCAGCTGTGAGAATGACTCAAAAGAGTATGTACAAGAACAAATATGCACAGCGTTATCTGGCTTATAAAAAGCAGGTTGGATGGATTGCTAAGCAGCACATGAAGGATAAGCCCATTGAAGGGCATGTAGGCGTTAAATTAACTCATTATATAAATGGAAATAGAGCTGATATAGATAATCTTTTTAAAGGCGTTACTGATGCTCTCAATAAGATCGTATACAAGGATGATCGGCAAGTTAAACAGATGGAAGCACGAATCATTCCATGCGAAAAGGAAGAACAACGGACCGAGATTGTAATCTATGAATTAGATAGGCTGGGGAATATAGCAAATTAAAACAATTCTGCCGACCTTGGGCGTTTCTATATTAGATTAGTAGTTTTTAGTTTCAAATAATAGAAATGCTCAGATTGGCTCTAAATTAATAATATCGAGTGGGGGAGAAACATATGCGACTTAAGAACATTCCATTTAAAGATGGAAAGCTCAACGTTGATATAGATAATGATAACAAACCCTTTGTTGTAGTGTATTCGGAAGGAGAAGCTAAACTATCTTATCTGCCGAATCATGGAGAGACTAAGGTCATTACGCACCAGGGTAGAGTTAAAAGGGTTAAATTTGATGAGGGGGGAAGAATTCTAAAGAGTGCATGGTATATTTCTGGGCCCTAATGATTAGACTGATATTACATTAGAATTCCAGGAGGTAAATTAGTTTATGTATATAAAATGTCCTTCTTGTGGAAAAAAGATTAAAATTAAAAAAAATGGAAATGGCAGATGCAAATGTGGAGCACATGTTAAATTTATAGATTAGTACATAATTTTTATTTTGTCAGTTGTAAACCATGATCAAAATGGAAAAAAAATTAATTTTTAACACTTTGGAATAGACAATAATAAATATATATGTGAAAATAAATAATTAATACATTAACTAGGGGGTGTAGTCATGAGGTACCTTTATAAGATGTTTCACGATTTAAATTCAAGTGATTTTGATGATATACACAAAAACAGAATATCTTTTGAATCTACTAAGAGATTAGATTTATCAATAAAACCAATCGATCAAAAAAATGTTTTTGACCTCTACTATGTTCCAACTATAGATATGTTAAAAAAGTGTAGTGCAATTCACAAAACTGCTGGGAATCTTAGATTCATATTTGAAAAATTACCAGCAGTTGCAAAAGATCAATTTATAAGAGAGTGTGTAGTTGAGGAATTATACAATACAAATCAATTAGAGGGTGTAAGAAGTACAAAAGAAGAGATTGCTAGAAGTGTAAGAGATGCAAAATCTAATACAAAAGATAAAAAAAGATTTAGTAGTATGGTGAATTCTTATTTAAATTTGTTATATGGGGATACTGATACCCCTCTTTACCCAAAGGATGTTCGGAGTATATACAACAATATTATTGAAGGGGAAATATCTAAAAACGAATTACCTGATGGTGAAATTTTTAGAAAAGATATTAATTATGTATTAAGCAGGACAGGAAGCGGAAAAGAAATACATCGAGGTTTAATTCCGGAAGATAAAATTATAAGGGAAATGGATAAATTGTTAGACTTTATGAATGATGATAAAGAAACCCCTCTTTTAATTAGGACAGCAATAGGTCATTATTTCTTTGGATATATACATCCGTTTTATGATGGAAACGGAAGGACTTCTCGCTTTATAAGTAGTCTATATCTAGCTAAAACTTTAGGGAAAATATCTGCACTATCTTTGTCTAGGGGGTGCAATAAATATAAAAATAAGTACCTTAAAGCATTTGAAATCTGTAATAGTATTAAGAATAGGGGAGAAATGAATTTCTTTATTGATGAATATTTATCGATAATACTCAATGCGTTAAAGGATATGTTGTCTGAATTAAAGGAAAAAGTTGAATTAATCACTTCTGCTGTTGAAAAGTTAAAAACAGATGACAGAATGGAAAGTAAAAACCATTTTCAGTTTATGTTTGTGTTGATTCAAAATTATTATTTTCATTATAGTGATGGGGTTACAGTACAGGAATTATCTCGTGTTATGGAGATTTCTGAAGCGACAGTAAGAAAAGTAGCCAAAGAGTTATTGAACAAATCTCTTATTAATCAAAAGGGAACGAGACCAGCGCATTTTAGGATTGGAGCAGATTATTTAGAAAATTAGTTCTACCAGCTAACTGGAGGACATCAAATGACAGCAATAAGCTGGCATTTGGTGTCTTTTTTAAAAGATAAGAAAGTATAAAAATTTGGCTATACCAGAGTGTTTCTTACTGTGGTATTTTAAGTATATGGAAAAAAACA
>NZ_CANMAB010000137.1:0-8665 GCF_947495635.1 uncultured Virgibacillus sp.
ATACATCAAACATTTCAAAATAACTACTTGGCTTAACGCAGTCATTGCACTGATTTTATACTTTCTTAACTTATAAATCAAAACCACCAGTGTGAACTGGTGGTTTGCTCTGCGGCTGAAAGCCTTTGTTACCGACCTCGGCCTTAAAGGCCCACCGAACGGGTCTCCCATTTGCACCACATTCACTCACTGATTCTAAAGAATCTTCTATTTCTTCTTATTTTTTTGGCCTGTAAACGGGTCGTACTCTTCGAATAATGTTAATTGATCACCCATGAAGTCTTCTCTAAGCTGATTTCTAATGTATTCTTGTATTTGCCTTCTATTTCTACCCACTGTATCAGCATAGAAACCTCGGCACCAAAACTTTCTATTGCCATATTTGTATTTTAAATTGGCATGACGATCAAAAATCATCAAACTACTTTTACCTTTTAAATATCCCATAAATTGAGACACACTTATCTTTGGTGGAATACTTACCAACATGTGTATGTGATCTGGACAGCCGTTAGCTTCATGAATGGTTACACCTTTCCTTTCACATAAATCTCGAATAATTTGACCTATACTCTTTTTATACTTTCCATAAATAATTTGCCTTCTGTATTTTGGAGCGAAAACTATATGATACTTACAATTCCACATTGTGTGTGCTAAACTATTCTTGTCCTTCATTGGACACGCCTCCTTCTTAGGTGAGATTTAGTGGTCGGGAAACCAACTTTATCTTACCATGAAGAGAGGCTTTTTTTGACCCCACGCTTAAAGCTTTCCGGAACCCCTGGCACAGCCAGGGGTTTTCAAAAACATAAAAAAGCTATTTTCCACGATTGATGTTGGAAAATAGCTGTAGCTTTTAGAAAATACCGTTTTTTTCTTTGCAAGTTTGTTATGCCTATCGAACGAATACACTCGCTTTTCACTAACGAACGTCCAAGTCTCCTCATTTCTATTTGTGCGTTTTTCTCCTTGATTAAAACACTTTTGTTTTCGTCTCTGAATCTTTTTATTACATCTTTTCAGGTGCTGTTACACCAATTAGTTGAAGTGCATTAGAAAGCGTAATTCGAACTGCTTTCATTAATGCAATTCGAGCTTGAGTTCTCTCCTTATTATCTATATCCAAAACCTTTTCAGCATTATAAAAGCTATGCAGTAAAGTTGCAAGATCGTATACATATTGCGTCACTTTATGTGGTGTTTGCTTTTCAGCAGCATCTGCTACAACCTGTGGAAATTCAGCTAGTTTTTTCAATAAATCCGTTTCTTTCTCAGAAGTGAGTAAAGATACATCCATTGATTCTTCAGTCAAAAGCCCTTTGGCTTTAGCTTGCTCTAGCATTGTACAAATACGAGCATGTGCATATTGTACATAGAACACTGGATTATCATTTGATTGTGAGCGTGCAAGGTCCATATCAAAATCCAATTGGGAATCATTTGAACGAGTTACGAAATAGTAACGAACTGCATCCACACCAACTTCTTCTATTAATTCTCTTAATGCAACTGCCTTGCCTGTTCGCTTACTCATCCGAAGCTTTTCGCCATTTTCAAATAGATTTACCATTTGAATAATTTTCACATCAAACTTTTCTACTGGATAGCCAAGTGCCTGTATTGCTGCTCGCATACGCGGAATATAACCATGGTGATCTGCTCCCCATACATTTACGATCTTATCAAAACCTCTATCTAATTTATTCTTATGATAAGCTATATCTGGTGTAAGATATGTGTAACTACCATCTTGTTTAACCAAAACACGATCCTTATCATCGCCAAAATCCGTCGTACGGAACCACGTCGCGCCATCTTTTTCATAAATGAAATTGTCTAATACATCTAATGCTTCCGTAATTTTATTTTCTTTATATAAGGAACGCTCCGAGAACCAAGAATCAAATTCAACACGAAACTCTGCAAGATCCTTTTCAATTTTACCAAGTTCATATTTTAACCCATACTCTTTAAAGAAGGCTAACCTGTCCTTCTTCTCTTTAACTGCCCATTGATCGCCGTATTCTACACCCAGTTGCTTACCGATTTCTACAATATCTTCACCATAATAACCATCCTCCGGCATTTCAGCATCGTTACCTAATGCTTGTAGATAACGTGCTTCTACTGATAGAGCTAGATTATCGATTTGATTTCCCGCGTCATTGATATAATATTCACGTTCCACCTCATATCCAGCAGCATCTAACACATTGCATAAAACATCGCCAAACGCAGCTCCACGAGCATGCCCTAAATGGAGATCCCCAGTAGGATTTACTGATACAAATTCCACCTGAATTTTCTCACCTTGACCTGCATTTGTTTTTCCGTAAGATTGTTGTTCGCGCAGAATCGTTGGAATTATTTCACCAAGAAAATTGTCCTTCATGAAGAAATTAATAAAACCAGGCCCAGCTATTTCAACCTTATCTACAGCTGCTTCAGCCTTATCTAAATGCTTAACAATATCATCGGCGATTTGTCGAGGCGACTTCTTAGCAATACGCGCTAGCTGCATGGCAATATTTGTAGCAAAGTCTCCATGTGTTTTATCTTTTGGTTTTTCTAATATAACATCTGGCATCTCCGCTTCGTTTGTAAGCTCTGCCTGAATAACTGCTTTCGTAATTTGCTGTTTTAATATATTCTCTGTTTGTGCTAAGACATTCATGTCATGTCCTCCTCTTTAATCGTTACATCGATTTTATGTTGCCGTTCCTCTTGTCCATTTAGTTTGACAGTATAAGCTATATGTAAACTTCCATCTTCCCGGGTTTTTAATGGGGAATACAAAATAGATTGTGTGAAGGTTTCCATATGTATGCTGCCATAAGGATGCTTTAATACATTTTCTGTCGTTTGCCTTTCCTGGAACTGTTGATTCATCGTAACGTTACCAGAACGCTTAATATTTACCCTATCTGATTGAATAGTAATAAGATTTTTAATGACCGAATTATCGTCTGCCATTTCTTCAAATGTAAGTACATCCAAGCTTCCTTTTTTGTATAAAAATCCATTTTGCTGAATTTTATTATATTCCATTTGACCATTATCGTCGATCGTCGTACAAAGTTCAATAGCCACTTGCGTATGTAAACTCATTATATCGCCTCAACTTTAGATAAATCCTACCAGATTATAAGCCTTTTATAAACATGTATTCCTGTGTATTCTATTATAACAGAATATTTTTATCAAGCATTGATGTACCAAGGTTTTATAAAGTGAAACTTCCATCCGGCTTTTACTGAAACAAATACGTACAAAGGCTTAAATCGCCACGTCCTGTGGCAACGCCTTTGTGACCTACTTCCATGTAGGCCCGAACCAATCGGGCATTTACTGGCAGTTGATCCCACACTTAACCATATTTGTTTTCTTCATTGTAAACAACATAAAATTTGCTTCTTTACCTTACGTACTTCATCACTTTTTTTATACGTTCACAAGCCGATTAATTCCAAACATTATCTAAAATTCCATTATTAACACATATCTTTAGTTGCCAAACAATGCAGCCTCGATACATATCGAGCACTTGTTTTTTATGCATATGCATAATGTTACGAGAATAACGCTCGTGTAGGATAACTAGTGAGATACGAGCATTCACAGGAAGAATACAGGAAGCAGGTAAAGAATTTCAACCAAATATGTGACGGTAACCTTACTGTGTAAATTTTATATTTATGATATCATCTAGAAAATATATGTTAGGAGTGTTTTTTTGGACATCTTTATAACTATAGTTTTAATTATTGCCATTTTCGCTTCAATCGCTGCGTGGATCAATACCCAGACTATTTTAAAAGAATTAAAAGAAATAAAAGAGCATTTGGGTTTGAAGGGTGAGCAGAATGTCACGCCTCCATTCATTAAAAATGATCTCGATAAATGAATAACAGACCCTTTCAATTAAGGAGGGTCTGTCTGTGCCTAAATTATGAATAGACATTATAAGCTATTATTTTACCCAACCAAGCAACATTTCACGGATGAATTTACTTGCTGCAATCGCGGTCTTTTCCGAATGATCGTAAATGGGTGCAACTTCCACTACATCTGCACCAATTACCTCAACATTTGCATTTGCAATAAGCTGAATCACGTCTAACATTTCTGCAGAGGTAATACCACCCGCCTCCGCTGTACCAGTACCAGGTGCGAAGGCTGGGTCTAATACGTCAATATCAATGGTCACATAAACTTTTTTACCGGCTAGCTTTGGCAACATTTCCCTAAGTGGTGCAAAAACGTTGTACTTTGCCATATACATGCCGCTTTGCTTAGCAAATTGAAACTCCTCACGCATACCTGAGCGAATTCCAAAAGAATAAACATGATGAGCCCCGATCAATTCACAGATTTTTCGTATGGGCGTAGAATGAGAAAGGACTTCTCCTTCATATTCCTCTCTTAAGTCGGCATGAGCATCTATATGGATGAGAACCATGTCTGGATACATCTCATGCACTGCTTGAATTACTGGCCACGTAACTAAATGCTCCCCACCTAATCCAAGGGGGAATTTACCATCATGGACTATCTTTGAAACATAATTTTTAATTTCAGTTAAGCTTCTTTCCGCATTGCCAAATGGAAGTGGGATATCTCCTGCATCAAAATAACTTACTTCTTCTAAATGCTTATCCAAATATGGACTATACTCTTCAAGACCAATTGAGGCCTCACGAATTCGTCCAGGACCAAATCGGGATCCAGGTCTAAAGCTTACGGTCCAGTCCATTGGCATTCCGTAAATAACAGCATCTGCTTGATTATAATCTTGGCCAGCCATAATAAAAACTTTCCCAGAATAGGCTTCATCAAATTTCATAAAACGATCCTCCCCCTCTTAGGTCAGCAAGTCATTTACAAACTTAGGTAAAGCGAAAGCAGCCATATGCAGCTCAGAAGTATAATACTTTGTATTGATTGTGCTAAATCTTTCTTCTTTTACCTTTTGTGGATCATGTATTTTACTTCCCATTGTAAATGTCCATAATCCACTTGGGTACGTTGGAATATTAGCAGTATATAATTTTGTTATAGGAAAAATTGCTTTGACATCATGATACACCTGTGTAATTAGATCTGCTTTAAACCAAGGATTATCTGTTTGTGCAACAAATATCCCATCATCCTTTAATGCTTGAGAAATACCGGTGTAAAACCCTTGTGTAAATAGATTAACAGCCGGGCCCACCGGTTCCGTTGAATCTACCATAATGACATCGAAGGCTCGTTTGCTATTTGCTATATATAAGAAGCCATCCTCTACTTTGACTTCAACCCGAGGGTCTTCAAGATAGCCAGCTATCGTGGGCAAATATTTTTTGGAATAGGTAATCACCTGCCCATCAATTTCAACTAGTACAGCTTTCTCTACGGAAGGGTGCTTTAGCACTTCTCGTATAACGCCCCCATCTCCGCCTCCAACAACTAACACATGCTTGGGATTAGGATGGGTGAACAAGGGAACATGTGCCAACATCTCATGATAAACAAATTCATCCTTTTCTGTAGTCATTACCATATCATCAAGTACAAGCATTTTTCCCCATTCTTCTGTTTCTATTATGTTTAAATCCTGATAATCCGTTTGCACGGTAGTTAACGTTTGCTTTATTTTTGCTGTAATTCCAAAATTAGCTGTTTGCTTTTCAGTAAACCACATGCTCATACGAACACATCCTTTCCATATAACGACAATAAAATTATAGAGAAATTTGACAAAAAGACAAGCATTTTTTTCACATACGTTTATTTGCCTATATCTTTTCCCATAATGCTAGTAAAGAACACATAAATTGTAACTTTATGGAGAAAAGGATATGTTCATTCACTAAACATTTTCGGGTTATTCCCCACCTATATAATGAAAATTCAATCCATTGGGGGTTTTGTTTATCCACCTCACTGATTGTTAGGTGAACTAATCTTTACTGGCGGTTGATCCCCCACTTACCAATAGTGGTTTCTCTTTATTGCTTGAAGTGGGGGGCATACTCCCAGTTATATGCGGGATAAAAGTGAAACTTTTTGACCTGGCTTTGATAAGCTTTTTTTACCTTTAACTTAGGATATGAGGGAAAAGAACATGGCAAAAAAAAGAAAGATACGAATACATAAATTATTTCTGATTAGCATTGGATCTCTATTCCTTACTGGAATTTCCTTATTTATCTTTGTTTACTTGCTAAGCTTTGTTTTAGGTCCTCCAGAATTAGCAAATGATCAGAATACCATTCTATATAGCAGCTCAGGAGAAATCATTGGCGAACAGCATGAAGGAGAAAATCGAGAATGGGTAAATCTGAAGGATATGTCGGAGGCTGTTATCCAAGCTACAGTAGCGATTGAGGATCGTAATTTCTATGAACATCATGGATTTGATATAAAGCGAATCTTTGGTGCACTATTAAAAGACATTCAAACATGGTCACTAAAAGAGGGAGCCAGCACCTTAACTCAGCAATATGCGCGAAATTTATATTTATCACATGAAAAGACATGGTTACGAAAGATGAAGGAGGCATTTTATACTGTTCGTTTAGAGATGTTTTATTCAAAAGATAAAATCTTAGAGGGGTATTTAAATACGATTTACTATGGACACGGGGCATATGGTATCGAATCGGCAAGTAATTTATTCTTTGATACAAGTTCCAAACAGTTAACGTTAGCGCAAGCTTCCATGTTAGCAGGTATTCCTAAAGGACCAACCTATTACTCTCCATTAAATGATAGTAAAAGAGCAGAAGATCGACAGAAGCAAATTTTACAGGCAATGTATCAGCAAGGCAAGATTACAGAAATGGAGTACAAACAGGCCGCTCAAGCGAAGTTAGTATACAAAAAATCGAATGCACAGGAAAAAGAGCGAGTAGGTCCCTATTTTCAAGACTTCGTAATAAAGGAGGCTGCTGATCTGCTAAATATGGAAGTTGAAGGGATACGTTCTGGAGGCTACCAAATTCACACAACACTTCAAAAAGATCATCAGCTACTATTAGAGGAACAGATAAATCATGCGATTACACCTACAAGTGAAGTACAAGCAGGAGCCTTAGCAATGAATCCAAATACTGGAGGAATCATTGCAATGGTTGGGGGACGTAACTATCAAGAAAGCTCCTTTAACCGAACCGTTCAAGCAAAACGACAGCCTGGTTCTTCATTCAAGCCGTTCCTTTACTATGCTGCTTTAGAGAATGGCTATAAACCGAATACGATGCTACCAAGCAAACCAACTACATTTCAATTAGCAAATGGGGAAACCTATCAACCAAGTAATTATAATGGCTATTATGCTAACAAGGAAATAACGTTAGCCCAAGCATTGGCATTATCAGATAATATATATGCCGTTAAAACAAATCTGTTTGTTGGACCTAAAACTTTAGTAGAGACTGCAAGGGAATTTGGGATCACAAGTAAACTTCCAGAAGTTCCTTCACTAGCACTTGGCTCAGCAGCTGTATCTATGAAAGAAATGGTTACTGGATACAGTATGTTAGCAAATGGCGGGTACAAGATCGATGCTCATTCCATATCCAAAATTATTGATCATAACGGCAAGACCGTCTATAAACATAAATCTGAAAAGAAAAATCAAATACTTGACCAGAGAAAAACATTTATTCTAACGCATTTAATGACAGGGATGTTTGATCACGAACTTGATGGGTATATGCCCGTTACGGGTTCAACAATTACCGATCAACTAAATCGACTCTATGCTGGAAAATCTGGATCAACCAATTCTGACAGCTGGATGATTGGCTTTAGCCCCTCAATTGCCACTGGTATTTGGATAGGCTATGACGATAACCGTAAAATCGAAAAAGTTGCAGAGGAACGATATGCAAAGGAAATATGGGCTGATTTTATGCGAAAGTCTCATGAAAATTTACCAAACGAGACCTTTTCTGTACCCAGCGGAGTCATTGGAGTACCCGTTGATCCTACAACCGGAAAGCGTGCCACTCCTTATTGCAATACAAGTAGGGTGATGTTCTTTGAGAAAGGTACAGAGCCCCATGAATATTGCACGGAGCATTTCCATCACAACCAAGAAGATAAGGATGTAAAAAGAGAAGATAAAAGCATCGTCGAAAAAATATTCGACCTCTTTGATTAACCATTTTTACCTGAGCAAGATTCATCAAACAAACAGTCTTGTTGAAACTCGAAAAATTTTTATGTAAATATAGTGGGATACAGCTAATTGTTACTACAGGCGAACCTTCTAAAACAGATTCTCCTGAACAAAAGCGCAAATGCCCAATTGGAAACGCGGCGACTGGAACGAGTCAACGGAGATAAACGAATCACGGTGAGTTTGCGTGTCGATGATGACTTAGCTTAAGGTGAGTCGCCTAGTTTCTGGACGCTGGAGTTAGACGCCGCTAAACAGATCCATATTTATCTACATGGGCTAAATTTATAGTATCCTATACTAAGAAAAACTGAGCAAAATTCGCTCAGTCCTTATCACTACATGCTCAGATTCACGCTTCCTCTAGTAGCTATTATGGAATAATAGCTACTGCTTGCTTGACCACCACTCCGGCTGTCCACTTCCCTTTCCGTGGGGTTTGTCCTTCAGCTAACTTTTTTAGCAAAACCCGCTCAAAAAAGTGGATCTTCAGGT
>NZ_CANMAB010000138.1:0-8219 GCF_947495635.1 uncultured Virgibacillus sp.
AAAGATTCCAGCTATCATTTTTTGATAACTGGAATCTTTTTTAACTTCATAAGGGCTAGTTATGTCCCAGCCCCTTCAACTGGGCTTTGATTTCTTTCCAAAATCACTATTTCTACACGCCTATTTTTACTCCAATTAACTGCTGAAGTATTAGGCGCTATAGGCTGTGTATCCGCATAACCTACTGATGAAAATCGGGATCTATCAAAGTCATTTTGCTGCAATAAATAACGAATGACACTGCTTGCTCTTGCTCCTGAAAGCTCCCAATTCGAAGGATAACGATAGTTAGAAATTGGTCGACTATCTGTATGTCCCTCAACATGTACATGATTCGGTAGATTTTTGAGTAACGAACCTATTTTGTTTAAAAATGGTTTCCCAGAATTTAGGATAACCGCCTCACCAGAGTCAAACAATATACTCTCCTGTAGTACAAGCTCAACCCCCTGCTTTGTTCTATTAGCAGAAATTACTTTATTCAAGTCATTTTTATCTAAGTAAGCTTCTACTTCCTTCATTAAATCATCTAATGATTGTTCATTTTTATCCGTTTGTTTATCTCGATCGTTTGTGTTCGGCATCTGCGTAGGTGTGTCAAATTCATTAGACTGTTCCCCACTCTCTTCATTACTTGTATTTTCCGTTGGATTGTCCATAGGAACAGGTGAAGGATAAAAATCGAAAATCATTCGATTACGAAATGAATCTGAAATTGCCTCAAATTTCACTAAATCAATTTGCGACATGGAAAACAAAAGAATAAAAAATACTAAAATAAGCGTAACCATATCCGAATAAGTAACCATCCACTTTGGCGCACCATTCTTATTTGATCGTCTTATTTGCCTACGCTTCATGAATACTCTCCTCCACGAATTTAGCAGAATCGTCACTTTCTTGTTTTGCTTTTGATTCGTTGGATAGGAAGGCACTTAATTTTTCTTCCAGTATTCTTGGGTTCTGTCCGGATTGAACACCGATTACACCTTCAATAATGATCTGTTTGAGAAATACTTCTTCTTCCGTTTTACTCTCGAGCTTACTTGCCATGGGTATGAAAACCAAATTTGAAAGAACTGTACCATACAGCGTTGTTAACAACGCCACTGCCATACTCGGCCCTAATGTTGAAGGATCTTGTAAATTATTGAGCATGAGCACCAGTCCAACAAGTGTTCCTATCATTCCCCAAGCTGGTGCGTATTCTCCTGCCTTTTCTATTAAGGATCTGCCTCTATAATGACGATCTTCTACGGCAGTAATCTCAGCGTCCATTATATCTTTAATTACTTCCGGCTCAATACCATCTACAGCTAAGAGAATACCCTTCTTAATAAAAGGATCTTCTACTTCCTCTAGTTCGTTTTCCAGTGCCAATATTCCTTCTCTTCTAGCTCTTTCTGATAAACGAACAAATAATCCAATCAATTCAGGTAAGCGTTGGTCATTCTTATGAAATGCTTCACTTAAGACCTTTCTTGTTAATTTAATTTGTTCCATTTTAAAATTAATCAACATGGAGGCAACTAGTCCTCCGATAACGATAAAAATGGAGGAAATATCCATAAAAATAGATGCCCCACTTGTACCGCTTTTGGAAACAATGGCCAGCATAATCATAATAAAACCTAATGTAATGCCGATAGGAGTTAATATATCACGTTTTCTCATATTCTCTCTCCTCAGATAGCTGTTGATTGAGGATGTTCAAAATTGGAAGTGGCATCGCGTTTTAACCCCTGTTAAAGCTTAGTCCACGTGTCTAGTCCATCCAATTCCAACATTTGAACATGCATCTTTCATCTCTATTTAGTATATCGGCATCTTTTATTATTTTGTTGAGCTTCTTTTTTCAATCCGGTGCGGTAAAACGACTTTTTTATCTTGTACTTCTTCTTTATTCATATATTTTGTTAAGAGTCTCATTGCCACAGCACCAATATCATACATTGGCTGAACAATCGTTGATAACGTTGGTCTTACCATTGTCGCCAAACGAGTATTGTCAAATCCAAACACTTCTATATCTTCTGGAACACGATAGCCTTTATCTTGCGCGCCATGGATAACGCCTAAAGCCATTTCATCAGAAGCCACAAAAATAGCGGTTGGTTTTTGATCTTGCTCTAACAACTGGTGCACCGCTTCAATTCCTGAGCTATACGAATAATCTCCTTTAATAACCAGTGATTCATTTACGGAATGCGAAGCTTCATTTAATGCTCGGGCGTAGCCTTTATATTTCAACTGATTGATATGCGTATCTTCTAGTCCAGAAACAAACGCAGGTATATCGTTACCTTGCTCTATTAGGAATTTAGTTGCCTCATATGCAGCTTCTTCATAGTCTATATTTACAGAAGGAATTTCATGGTTATCATCATATGTAGCAGCTAACACTACTGGTACAGATGAACTCTTAAACTGTTGAACATGTTCCTCCGTAATATTTCCACCCATAAAAATAATCCCATCTACTTGCTTTTCTAGCATGGTATTTATTAATTGTAACTCTTTGTCTTTATTTTGATCCGAATTACTTAAAATCATATTGTATTTATACATTGTTGCAATGTCTTCAATACCTCGGGCTAATTCTGCGAAGAAAATACTGGATATATCAGGTATAATCGCACCGACAGTTGTTGTTTTCTTACTTGCTAGCCCTCTAGCCACTGCATTGGGACGATATCCTAATCTTTCAATTGTTGCTAATACCTTTTTACGAGTTGTTGGTTTTACATTGGGATTCCCGTTTACGACACGAGAAACTGTAGCCATGGATACATTTGCTTCTCTTGCTACATCATATATTGTAATGTTCATTTTCTTTTTACCTCCTAATATATAGATATCGTTCTCTATTTTCTATATCATACTCTACTATGAAACATTTTTCAAAGCAAAAAAGGCTGATGCATCACAATGGACCATCAACCTCTCTATTTCAGAACATTAAAATGAAACAAAACTTTATTTCATCCGATTAGACATATCCTTAACTTCTTCCATAAAACGATTAAATGTTGGAATATCCATCTGTTGTGCTGAATCTGAAAGGGCAACAGCAGGATCCGGATGAACTTCTGCCATAACACCATCAGCGCCAATTGCAATCGCTGCTTTCGCTGTAGGTAATAGCAGATCTCTTCTACCAGTGGAATGTGTGACATCAACCATAACCGGCAAATGCGTTTCCTGTTTTAATACTGGAACTGCAGAGATATCTAACGTGTTACGTGTCGCTTTTTCATACGTCCGAATTCCTCGTTCACATAAAATGATATTTCCGTTGCCTCGTGAAATGATGTATTCTGCTGCGTTGATAAATTCAGAAATGGTGGCTGAAAGACCACGTTTTAAAAGTACGGGCTTATCCACGTCACCGGCTGCCTTTAACAATTCAAAATTCTGCATGTTTCTAGCACCAATTTGAATTACATCAACATAATCCATTGCCTGCTCAATATGTGCGGGGTTTACAATTTCGCTAACAACAGCTAACCCATACTCATCTGCTGCTCTTTTGAGTAATTGTAAGCCTTCAACACCAAGACCTTGGAAATCATATGGAGACGTTCTTGGTTTAAATGCTCCCCCACGCAGTAGCCTTACTCCATTCTCTTTTACAGCTTTGGCTACACGAGCAACTTGTTCATATCCCTCAACGGCACATGGTCCCATTACAAAATGAATAGAACCGTCTCCAATTGAAGCACCATTGATATCTATGACCGTATTTTCCGGCTTCTTTTTTCTAGATACAAGTAATGCTTTACGGTGATCATCCTCTTGTAGTTCCAAGCTAGCTTTGAAAATTTCCTTAAAGATATGCTCAATGGTTGCGTTCTCGAACGGACCATCATTAATTGAAGTAATTTTATCTAACATATCTCTTTCTCGCACAGGGTCAAATCGCTTAATACTCTGTTTTGCTTTTATTTCCCCGATTTGTTGAACAAGTGTAGCACGTTCATTTATTAACTTTAAAATCTCCTGGTTCACATGATCCAGTTGATCTCTAACCTGATCTAACTCACTCATATTATGTTCCCCCTATGCCTCTTGTTTTTAATAATTAGTGACAATTATAGCTAAAAATTTTTTCTTTGTCGATAAAAAGTTTATAATTGATTCATATTATCTGTTTGAAAGGATTATTGCTTATGAAGGATCGGATTTTTGCACTGGATATTGGGACACGCTCTGTAACTGGAATCATACTAGAAAAGCGTGACCAAACCTATCATATGTTGGATTATTATATGATGGAACATAAAGAACGGTCGATGAGAGATGGACAAATACATAATGTTGTGGCTGTTTCTGAAACAATTATAGAAGTAAAAAATAAATTGGAGTCATCTCACGGCTCGCTTAGCAAGGTGTGTGTTGCTGCTGCTGGAAGAGCATTAATGACTACACAAGCAACTGCTTCTAAATCATTACAGGATACACCGATCACTAGCGAAGAAACAATTAAACACCTAGAATTAAGCGCTGTCCAAATGGCACAATTGAACTTGCAAAAACTACAGCAAGATGCTGATTTATCCTCTTATTATTGCGTTGGCTATTCCGTGTTGCATTATCGTATAGATCAGCAGCAAATTGGTTCACTAATTGATCAGCGAGGTACAGAAGCTTCTGTCGAAATTATCGCTACGTTTTTACCTAAAGTTGTTGTTGAATCATTATTAGCAGCCTTAGGAAGAGCTAACTTAGAAATGGAAGCTCTTACCTTAGAACCTATTGCAGCTATACATGTGCTTATTCCAGAGTCTATGAGAAGATTAAATGTTGTGCTAGTTGATATTGGAGCTGGTACTAGTGATATAGCTATAACGGATAAAGGGACAGTAGTTGCATATGGAATGGTTCCAATTGCGGGTGATGAAATTACGGAAGCAATAAGCGATCAATACTTATTAGATTTTCCATCTGCAGAAAAAGCAAAACGTATGATTGTCGATAATGGTGAAGCTATTGTAGAGGACATTCTAGGATTTGAAGCGACAATTACACCCAACATGATAGAAAACGATATTACGGATGCAATTGATAACTTGGCCACGCAAATATCGAATGAAATTATCAATTTAAATTCACACTCGCCAAAGGCCGTAATGCTTGTTGGTGGAGGAAGTCTAACACCAGGAATAACCAATTCAATAGCTAGTAAATTAAATCTACCGATAAATCGAGTAGCTGTACGGGGAATTGATGCAATTAACCAATTAGAAAAAACCAATAAATTACCTACAGGACCTGATTTTGTCACTCCAATTGGTATAGGAATTGCGGCCAAACAAAATCCTGTCCACTATGTCAGTGTTACAGTTAACGGTAATACGATAAGATTATTTGAAATGAAAGAATTAACAGTGGGAGATTGTCTTATTCAATCCAGTATAGATATTCAAAAATGGTATGGAAAGCCAGGTATAGCCTCGATTATAACTATAAATAACAAAGAAGTTACGTTACCTGGTGAAATTGGTGAACCACCGAGTATCCAATTAAACGATACCAATGCTTCTGTGAATAGTAAGATTCATAATGGTGATATCATAACAATTGAAAAAGGCCGTGATGGAAAGCATGCTCAAGTAACAATTCAGGAACTTCTTGGAGATATACCACCTTTAATGATTTATTATAACGGAGCAAAATATCACATATATCCTCAGTTTGAGGTGAATAACGTACCAGTAACGAAAGAATATAGTATACAAGATCGAGATAATCTTACATGGAGACAACCGAACAGCTTAGAAGCTGTTTTAAATCAAGTATCTTCTGATAAAGTAGGAAAAGATGAACCATTTATCGTCTATGTAAATGAAGAACCAATCCACATTACAAAGGGCGAACCACAAATAGCTCTTAACGGCAAGCCTGCTACAATGGATCATCGTCTTAAGCAAGGAGATCGATTACAGCTATTACTAGCTGAACAGCCAACTGTAAAAGATGTACTGAACCAGTTAAATAAACCATTAACACATAGGATTATGGTTTCGTTTAATAATGAGTCAGTAGAACTTGCTCAACCTCTATATGTAATTAAAAAAGGGGATAGCATACTTGATGAGGATACACCATTAAAAAAGCATGATCGATTAAAAGTTTACGAACAAGAGCAGCAGCCATTTATCTATCAGGACATTTTTCGTTATGTAGATTTAGACCTCACGAACGCCAACGGCAAATTCTCTATATATCAAAATAATGCACCATCTAGCTTTCATTCAACGATTAAGCATGGTGATCATTTACAAATCATTTGGGAATAATACACGGCTTAGTTAGAACAAAAGCGCAAGCCTCCGAATAGAAACGTAGCGACTTTAGCGAGTAAGGAATCACGATGAGTTTGCGAGCCGATGATGACTTAGATTAGAGCGATCGTGAAGTCGCATCGTTTCTGGGCGCTGGGGCTGGACAGACTCAACACGCCCATATTTATCGAGCTAATTTTTATAATTTCCTATACTAATAAAAAGGACTCCACGCAGAATAAAATGGTGTCCTTTTTATTTATGTTCTTTTCATTACTAAGCCTTATTTTGCTAATAGATATTCCTGATAAAAGAACAGACTAAGACATAGCTAAATAAGCGATGAAAATAATGAGAAAACCAAATCCAATAATATAGGCTAAGAAAGCCGGGTTAAGTAATACCGGATGTTTTCTTGTTGCTTTAAATTCAGTATCATACTCACTATTTCTTTCCTCAATATCTTTGCCGACTTTAATTGTAAAAAATAATGCAATAACTACAAGCACTGCACCTAATACGATTAATAGAAGCATGTAAATACCGCCTTTTTTCTTATGTTTTGAAGAAAGACGAGTCCTTATACATTGCATTTTTTTATAAATAAAAAGGGCTGCCCTTAAAGACAGCTCTGTTCTCATAAGACATACCTTTTTATTCGTTACTTCTGTTTTTCTAATTCTTCTGCAGCGTCTTCTATTGCCTCTGCAACTTCTTCTGCTGCTTCTAGTGCCTTATCTTCTTTACTTCTTTTTTCTTGTAATTTAGCCTGTACACTCTTGGTAATTTCCTTTGTTTTCTGTGATGCATTCTTCGTAATTTGAGCTGTTGAATCCATCGCTTTTTTCTTTAGCTCTGAACCAGTTGTATAGGCTTTATCTTTCCAATCTGAACTTTTTTCTTGCGCAACGTCTTTCCAAACATATGCGCGGTCCTTTACTTGATGAGCACCCTGATTAATATCACCTCGTAATTCTTTACCAGATTTTGGAGCCAATAGTAAAGCTGTAACTGCTCCAACAATTCCTCCGATAAAAGTACCCAATAAAAAGTCCTTACTATTCATATTGTTATCTGCCATGTAATTTTCCTCCTATATTTATTTATTTTTTTTCTTCCATAAATCCATAAGAACTGTTCCCCATTTAATGGCCTGAGAGGCTTTTTCAGGATTTTTACTAGCAGTTCGAGAAATACTGTTAGAAAGTTGTCTTAAAGACTGATTGAAATCTTTAACAGTTTCCCCAATACCTTTTGCACCATCAAATAATCCATTCATTTTTGCCGATTTTTGATTAAGGTCATCTGCGAGCTTGTTCGTTTTATTTAATAATTGGGTTGTTTCTTCGGTTATACCCTTCATTTGCTTATCTAAACCTTCTAATGTACCAGCCACATGACTTAACGTTTCCCTGGCTGCTTTTAACGTAATAATTACATAAACAACTAAGACAACAAAAGCTATTGCTGCTATAAACGCTGCTATATATCCGAGAACTTCCACTATGTCCACTCCTTCTACTATCACTATGTATTGTAATATTTTCAATATGTGTATATATCCAGAGAATAGATTTACTAATAAACCTATTTCTACTGATCTCTACTTGTAAAGTATAGCAAAAAATGGCTATAAATAAAAATACCCTTATATATTTCAACTAAAACCTATTGTTCTCTGTCTGATCTAGTCATTTAATGTCCTTATAATATTAATTCGACAACCTTGTATAATTTCCTTTATTTTTATTAGTAATTACAAAAAGTAAAAATTCACAGGTGGGGTTTTACTGCCAGTTATATGTCGGATAAAAAATAGCCTAATAAGATTAGAACTACAGCGATTAAAGAAGTTACTAAGAAAAACTGAGCAAAATTCGCTCAGTCCTTATCACTAAATGCTCAGATTTACGCTTCCTCTAGTAGCTATTATGG